>NZ_JBNNVU010000167.1:0-4928 GCF_050280705.1 Pseudomonas sp. NPDC089530
AGGGAACTCAAGGTTCCAGTGAGATCTCATCTTGAGGCAAGTTTCCCGCTTAGATGCTTTCAGCGGTTATCTTTTCCGAACATAGCTACCCGGCAATGCCACTGGCGTGACAACCGGAACACCAGAGGTTCGTCCACTCCGGTCCTCTCGTACTAGGAGCAGCCCCTCTCAAATCTCAAACGTCCACGGCAGATAGGGACCGAACTGTCTCACGACGTTCTAAACCCAGCTCGCGTACCACTTTAAATGGCGAACAGCCATACCCTTGGGACCGGCTTCAGCCCCAGGATGTGATGAGCCGACATCGAGGTGCCAAACACCGCCGTCGATATGAACTCTTGGGCGGTATCAGCCTGTTATCCCCGGAGTACCTTTTATCCGTTGAGCGATGGCCCTTCCATACAGAACCACCGGATCACTAAGACCTACTTTCGTACCTGCTCGACGTGTCTGTCTCGCAGTCAAGCGCGCTTTTGCCTTTATACTCTGCGACCGATTTCCGACCGGTCTGAGCGCACCTTCGTACTCCTCCGTTACTCTTTAGGAGGAGACCGCCCCAGTCAAACTACCCACCATACACTGTCCTCGATCCGGATAACGGACCTGAGTTAGAACCTCAAAGTTGCCAGGGTGGTATTTCAAGGATGGCTCCATGAGAACTGGCGTCCCCACTTCAAAGCCTCCCACCTATCCTACACAAGCAAATTCAAAGTCCAGTGCAAAGCTATAGTAAAGGTTCACGGGGTCTTTCCGTCTAGCCGCGGATACACTGCATCTTCACAGCGATTTCAATTTCACTGAGTCTCGGGTGGAGACAGCGCCGCCATCGTTACGCCATTCGTGCAGGTCGGAACTTACCCGACAAGGAATTTCGCTACCTTAGGACCGTTATAGTTACGGCCGCCGTTTACCGGGGCTTCGATCAAGAGCTTCGCGTTAGCTAACCCCATCAATTAACCTTCCGGCACCGGGCAGGCGTCACACCCTATACGTCCACTTTCGTGTTTGCAGAGTGCTGTGTTTTTAATAAACAGTCGCAGCGGCCTGGTATCTTCGACCGGCATGGGCTTACGGAGCAAGTCCTTCACCCTCACCGGCGCACCTTCTCCCGAAGTTACGGTGCCATTTTGCCTAGTTCCTTCACCCGAGTTCTCTCAAGCGCCTTGGTATTCTCTACCCAACCACCTGTGTCGGTTTGGGGTACGGTTCCTGATTATCTGAAGCTTAGAAGCTTTTCTTGGAAGCATGGCATCAACCACTTCGTCACCTAAAAGGTAACTCGTCATCAGCTCTCGGCCTTGAAACCCCGGATTTACCTAAGATTTCAGCCTACCACCTTAAACTTGGACAACCAACGCCAAGCTGGCCTAGCCTTCTCCGTCCCTCCATCGCAATAACCAGAAGTACAGGAATATTAACCTGTTTTCCATCGACTACGCTTTTCAGCCTCGCCTTAGGGACCGACTAACCCTGCGTCGATTAACGTTGCGCAGGAAACCTTGGTCTTTCGGCGTGGGTGTTTTTCACACCCATTGTCGTTACTCATGTCAGCATTCGCACTTCTGATACCTCCAGCAAGCTTCTCAACTCACCTTCACAGGCTTACAGAACGCTCCTCTACCGCATCACTTACGTGATACCCGTAGCTTCGGTGTATGGTTTGAGCCCCGTTACATCTTCCGCGCAGGCCGACTCGACTAGTGAGCTATTACGCTTTCTTTAAAGGGTGGCTGCTTCTAAGCCAACCTCCTAGCTGTCTAAGCCTTCCCACATCGTTTCCCACTTAACCATAACTTTGGGACCTTAGCTGACGGTCTGGGTTGTTTCCCTTTTCACGACGGACGTTAGCACCCGCCGTGTGTCTCCCATGCTCGGCACTTCTAGGTATTCGGAGTTTGCATCGGTTTGGTAAGTCGGGATGACCCCCTAGCCGAAACAGTGCTCTACCCCCTAGAGTGATACATGAGGCGCTACCTAAATAGCTTTCGAGGAGAACCAGCTATCTCCGAGCTTGATTAGCCTTTCACTCCGATCCACAGGTCATCCGCTAACTTTTCAACGGTAGTCGGTTCGGTCCTCCAGTCAGTGTTACCTAACCTTCAACCTGCCCATGGATAGATCGCCCGGTTTCGGGTCTATACCCAGCGACTAAACGCCCTATTAAGACTCGCTTTCGCTACGCCTCCCCTATTCGGTTAAGCTCGCCACTGAATATAAGTCGCTGACCCATTATACAAAAGGTACGCAGTCACAGAACAAAGTCTGCTCCCACTGCTTGTACGCATACGGTTTCAGGATCTATTTCACTCCCCTCTCCGGGGTTCTTTTCGCCTTTCCCTCACGGTACTAGTTCACTATCGGTCAGTCAGTAGTATTTAGCCTTGGAGGATGGTCCCCCCATATTCAGACAAAGTTTCTCGTGCTCCGTCCTACTCGATTTCATGACTAAGAGACTTTCGCGTACAGGGCTATCACCCACTATGGCCGCACTTTCCAGAGCGTTCCGCTAATCTCAAAGCCACTTAAGGGCTAGTCCCCGTTCGCTCGCCACTACTAAGGGAATCTCGGTTGATTTCTTTTCCTCAGGGTACTTAGATGTTTCAGTTCCCCTGGTTCGCCTCTTGCACCTATGTATTCAGTGCAAGATAACCAGCTTATGCTGGCTGGGTTCCCCCATTCAGAGATCTCCGGATCAAAGTCTGTTTGCCGACTCCCCGAAGCTTATCGCAGGCTACCACGTCTTTCATCGCCTCTGACTGCCAAGGCATCCACCGTATGCGCTTCTTCACTTGACCATATAACCCCAAGCAATCTGGTTATACTATGAAGACGACATTCGCCGAAAATTTGCAATAAACTCACAAATTTTACCTTAGCCTGATCCACTACCAGTGAAAGTAGTGTTCAGTCTATCTTTCTATCACATACCCAAATTTTTAAAGAACGATTCTGATAAAGATCAGAAATCAACATTCATCGCACTCGCGGAATGCTCATTTCTAAGCTTTAAACGATGGACACCAATCTGTAATGGTGGAGCCAAGCGGGATCGAACCGCTGACCTCCTGCGTGCAAGGCAGGCGCTCTCCCAGCTGAGCTATGGCCCCGTATCGCTACAGGGTGCACCAGTAATTGGTGGGTCTGGGCAGATTCGAACTGCCGACCTCACCCTTATCAGGGGTGCGCTCTAACCAACTGAGCTACAGACCCAATCGTCTTCTTCAATGAATCAAGCAATTCGTGTGGGAGCTTATGAAGCAGCTGATGTCGTCGATTAAGGAGGTGATCCAGCCGCAGGTTCCCCTACGGCTACCTTGTTACGACTTCACCCCAGTCATGAATCACACCGTGGTAACCGTCCCCCCGAAGGTTAGACTAGCTACTTCTGGTGCAACCCACTCCCATGGTGTGACGGGCGGTGTGTACAAGGCCCGGGAACGTATTCACCGCGACATTCTGATTCGCGATTACTAGCGATTCCGACTTCACGCAGTCGAGTTGCAGACTGCGATCCGGACTACGATCGGTTTTGTGGGATTAGCTCCACCTCGCGGCTTGGCAACCCTCTGTACCGACCATTGTAGCACGTGTGTAGCCCAGGCCGTAAGGGCCATGATGACTTGACGTCATCCCCACCTTCCTCCGGTTTGTCACCGGCAGTCTCCTTAGAGTGCCCACCATAACGTGCTGGTAACTAAGGACAAGGGTTGCGCTCGTTACGGGACTTAACCCAACATCTCACGACACGAGCTGACGACAGCCATGCAGCACCTGTCTCAATGTTCCCGAAGGCACCAATCCATCTCTGGAAAGTTCATTGGATGTCAAGGCCTGGTAAGGTTCTTCGCGTTGCTTCGAATTAAACCACATGCTCCACCGCTTGTGCGGGCCCCCGTCAATTCATTTGAGTTTTAACCTTGCGGCCGTACTCCCCAGGCGGTCAACTTAATGCGTTAGCTGCGCCACTAAAGACTCAAGGTCCCCAACGGCTAGTTGACATCGTTTACGGCGTGGACTACCAGGGTATCTAATCCTGTTTGCTCCCCACGCTTTCGCACCTCAGTGTCAGTATCAGTCCAGGTGGTCGCCTTCGCCACTGGTGTTCCTTCCTATATCTACGCATTTCACCGCTACACAGGAAATTCCACCACCCTCTACCATACTCTAGCTCGCCAGTTTTGGATGCAGTTCCCAGGTTGAGCCCGGGGATTTCACATCCAACTTAACGAACCACCTACGCGCGCTTTACGCCCAGTAATTCCGATTAACGCTTGCACCCTCTGTATTACCGCGGCTGCTGGCACAGAGTTAGCCGGTGCTTATTCTGTCGGTAACGTCAAAATACTCACGTATTAGGTAAGTACCCTTCCTCCCAACTTAAAGTGCTTTACAATCCGAAGACCTTCTTCACACACGCGGCATGGCTGGATCAGGCTTTCGCCCATTGTCCAATATTCCCCACTGCTGCCTCCCGTAGGAGTCTGGACCGTGTCTCAGTTCCAGTGTGACTGATCATCCTCTCAGACCAGTTACGGATCGTCGCCTTGGTGAGCCTTTACCTCACCAACTAGCTAATCCGACCTAGGCTCATCTGATAGCGCAAGGCCCGAAGGTCCCCTGCTTTCTCCCGTAGGACGTATGCGGTATTAGCGTCCGTTTCCGAACGTTATCCCCCACTACCAGGCAGATTCCTAGGCATTACTCACCCGTCCGCCGCTCTCAAGAGGTGCAAGCACCTCTCTACCGCTCGACTTGCATGTGTTAGGCCTGCCGCCAGCGTTCAATCTGAGCCATGATCAAACTCTTCAGTTCAAACATCTTTGGGTTTTGAGAAAACCCTAAACTTGGCTCAGCAATCGTTGGTTACATCTTTGATTTCTCGCGGAGTAACTTGTGATGCTGATAATCTGGTGACTATCAGTCTGATT
>NZ_JBNNVU010000168.1:0-4696 GCF_050280705.1 Pseudomonas sp. NPDC089530
GTCGAGGTCGGTGGTCAGGCCGTTGCCCGAACGAAAGGTCACGTTGCGCCAGCGGATGCTCAGGTCTTTGAGCGGTCCGCTCTGGATCACGTTGCACGGATTTTGTCGGTGTCGATCTTCATCGCGATCATGGTCGGAGCGTTGGCCGACAGTTCGCTACGGGACTGGCCGATGATCTGGTTCATCTGACCGAGGATGTTCAGGCGAGCTTCCAGGGCCTGGCCCAGGGCGATCTCCATGATTTCTTCGGTGATGCCTTTGATCTTGATGTCCATCTGCAGCGCGGTCACGCCCTTGGCGGTACCGGCTACCTTGAAGTCCATGTCGCCCAGGTGGTCTTCGTCACCCAGGATGTCGGTCAGGACGGCGAACTTCTCACCTTCCTTAACCAGGCCCATGGCGATACCGGCAACCGGCGCCTTCATCGGCACACCAGCGTCCATCAGCGCCAGGGAAGCACCGCACACGGAAGCCATGGAGCTGGAACCGTTGGACTCGGTGATTTCCGATACCACGCGGATGGTGTAAGGGAACACGTCGGCGGCCGGCAGCATGGCCTGGACCGAACGACGGGCCAGACGGCCGTGACCGATTTCACGACGACCGGCGCCACCCATGCGACCACACTCGCCCACCGAGAACGGAGGGAAGTTGTAGTGCAGCATGAACGGGTCTTTTTTCTCGCCTTCCAGGGTGTCCAGCAGCTGCGCGTCACGGGCAGTACCCAGGGTCGCGACGACCAGGGCCTGGGTCTCGCCACGGGTGAACAGGGCCGAACCGTGGGTCTTCGGCAGAACGCCGACTTCGATGTTCAGCGGACGTACGGTGCGGGTGTCGCGGCCGTCGATACGTGGCTTGCCGTTGACGATGTTTTCGCGAACGGTGCGGTATTCGATTTCACCGAAAGCGGCTTTGACGTCGCCGGCAGAGGGCTGGCCTTCTTCACCGGACAGCTTGGCGACCACCTGGTCTTTCAGCTCGCCCAGGCGTGCATAACGGTCGGCCTTGACGGTGATGGTGTAAGCCTGGGAGATCGCTTCGCCGAACTCGGCGCGGATGGCGCCCAGCAGGTCGGAGGCTTCTGGAGCCGGAGCCCAGTCCCAGGTTGGCTTGGCGGCTTCGGCAGCCAGCTCTTTGACGGCCTTGATAACGGCCTGGAATTCGTCGTGGGCGAACAGCACGGCGCCCAGCATCTGGTCTTCGGTCAGCTCTTTGGCTTCCGATTCAACCATCAGTACCGCTTCTTCGGTACCGGCCACGACCATGTCCAGACTCGAAGCAGCCAGTTGCTCGTAGGTCGGGTTCAGCAGATAACCGGTGCTTTCGTGGAAAGCAACGCGGGCAGCGCCGATCGGGCCGTCGAAAGGAATGCCGGAGATCGCCAGGGCAGCCGAGGTACCGATCATCGCAGCGATGTCCGGATCGGTCTTCTTGCTGGTGGAAACCACGGTGCAGACAACCTGCACTTCGTTCATGAAGCCTTCTGGGAACAGAGGGCGGATCGGACGGTCGATCAGACGCGAGGTCAGGGTTTCTTTTTCGGAAGGACGGCCTTCGCGCTTGAAGAACCCGCCAGGGATCTTACCGGCAGCGTAAGTCTTTTCCTGGTAGTGAACAGACAGAGGGAAGAAACCCTTGCCTGGATCGGCTTGCTTGGCGCCAACCACGGTCACCAATACGGTGACGTCGTCGTCAACGGTGACCAATACTGCGCCGGAGGCCTGACGGGCAATACGGCCAGTCTCGAGGGTAACGGTCGACTGACCGAACTGGAATTTCTTGATTACCGGGTTCACGGTGTCCTACCTTCTTTGTGGCTCTTGGGGGAACTGGTTTCTTGCGAAATTCTTGGGCAATACCGGGAATCGGCCCGGCCTGATTGTCCAGATAAAACTACGGTCCAGATAAAACTTGAGGCTGGGAGCCTGCCATGCGCCGGCGGGAAACCCACTGACGCACGGCAAACAACCAACCTCTAGCGCAATCGCTGATTAGCGACGCAGACCCAGGCGACCGATCAGAGCGCTGTAACGGCTCAGGTCTTTGCCTTTCAGGTAGTCCAGCAGCTTACGACGCTGGTTAACCATGCGGATCAGACCACGACGGGAGTGGTGGTCCTTACCGTTGGCCTTGAAGTGACCTTGCAGTTTGTTGATGTTGGCGGTCAGCAGTGCAACTTGCACTTCTGGCGAACCAGTGTCACCAACAGCTTGCTGGTAGTCGGTTACGATTTGAGCTTTTTCTTCAACGCTGAGTGCCATTTGGCTTTCCTCTCATTGGGCAGCGTTTCGAGAAACGCCACCAACAGGCCAGGGACAAATCCCTGTATCTATAAATGAGCTGTGACCGTGCCTGTTAACAGCCACCCTCTCCAGCCCGCTGTTACACCGGCTGGTTTCGGTCATTCCGACCGAATCAGTCGACGCGGCGCAATACGCCCGTCCTCGCTCACTTCACCGATACCGATAAAGCGACCGTTATGATCCTGTACCCGCACCATGCCGAACTTCGGCGCATCGGGAGCCCGTACCGGCTGGCCGTTGAGCCAGTAAAACGCGCTGTGTTCCGAGAACTGCAGCAGCGGCCAATCCAGCAGGCCGCTGTCCGATGGCATCAGGAAGCGATCCACCGCTTCGTTGCCGCCTTCGGCGTGTACCGCTTCAAGCTCTTCCAGGGTGACGGTCTGGGCCAGACTGAAAGGACCGGCCTGTGTGCGTCGCAGTTCCGCGACATAAGCACCACAGCCCAGCTTCTCACCGATATCTTCCACCAGGGTGCGGATATAGGTGCCTTTACTGCAGTCCACCGCCAGCCGCGCAGTATCGCCTTCGAAGGCGAGCAATTCCAAGCGCGCAATAGTAACAGAACGCGCCTCGCGCTCCACCACTTCGCCTGCACGCGCCAGCTTGTAAAGTGGCTGGCCATCACGCTTGAGAGCGGAGTACATCGGCGGTATCTGACTGATTTGCCCACGAAATTCCGGCAGCACCGCTTCAATATCGGCGCGACCAACGGTCACTTCGCGAGTCTGCAGGACTTCACCCTCGGCATCCGCCGTGCTGGTGGTCTTGCCCAACTGCATCAGGGTTTCGTAACCCTTGTCGGAGTCGAGCAGGTATTGCGAGAACTTGGTCGCCTCGCCGAAGCACAGCGGCAACACACCGGTGGCCAGGGGGTCGAGGCTGCCGGTGTGCCCGGCCTTCTCGGCGTTGAGCAACCAGCGGACTTTCTGCAGCGCCGCGTTGGAGGTGAACCCCAGCGGCTTGTCGAGCAGGATGATCCCGCTGACGTTACGACGGATACGCTTGACCTGAGCCACCGCTTACTCCTTGGCGTCTTCGGGTGCTGCGGCGTGCTGGCTGTCTTCGGCCACGGCGCGCTCGATCAGGGCCGACAGGTGCGCGCCCCGCACGACGCTTTCGTCGTAGTGGAAATGCAGCTGTGGAACGCTGCGCAGCTTCATTTCACGAGCCAACTGCATACGCAGGAAGCCGGCCGCCGAGTTGAGTACCTTGATACTCTGGGCGATATCGTCAGGGTTGTCCTGCCCCATCACGGTGATGAAGATCTTGGCGTGACCGACGTCACGACTGACTTCAACGGCGGTGATGGTGATCAGGCCGACACGCGGGTCTTTGACTTCACGACGGATCAGCTGAGCCAGCTCACGCTGCATCTGGTCGCCGATACGTTGGGTACGGCTGTATTCTTTTGCCATGTCTTGTTACCTGTTGCTGCCTGGCGGTGAAACCCGCAAGGTCTGAAAGCGGCAAACGCCCGGCCTGACAAAAGCCAGACCGGGCGTTGCGTTTAGAGGCCGGATGATGCGCCATGCATATGCATGCGGCTGACCACCCTGGCTCTTGAAGTACGCGAGTTAGAGGCTGCGAGCAACCTGCACCTTCTCGAAGACTTCGATCTTGTCGCCGACTTTGACGTCGTTGTAGCTCTTCACGCCGATACCGCACTCCATGCCGGCACGTACTTCGGAAGCGTCATCCTTGAAGCGGCGCAGGGATTCCAGCTCGCCTTCGAAGATCACGATGTCTTCACGCAGTACACGGATAGGACGGTTACGGTGAACGACACCCTCGATCACCATGCAACCGGCGATCGCGCCAAACTTCGGCGAACGGAACACGTCACGAACTTCGGCAACACCCAGGATGTTCTCCCGGACGTCGCTGCCCAGCATACCGGTCAGGGCTTTCTTGACGTCTTCGATGATGTCGTAGATCACGTTGTAGTAACGCATATCCAGACCTTCCTGCTCGACGATCTTGCGTGCTCCGGAATCGGCACGCACGTTGAAGCCGAACAGTACAGCGTTGGAAGCCAGGGCCAGGTTGGCGTCGCTTTCGGTGATACCACCGACGCCGCCGCCGACTACGCGCACTTGCACTTCGTCGTTGCCCAGGCCGTTCAGAGCACCTTGCAGCGCTTCCAGCGAACCACGGACGTCGGACTTGAGGACGATGTTGAGCGTCTTCTTCTCTTCCTGGCCCATGCTTTCGAAGATGTTTTCCAGCTTGCCGGCGTGGGCGCGAGCCAGTTTGACTTCGCGGAACTTGCCTTGACGGAACAGAGCCACTTCACGGGCTTTCTTCTCGTCGGCCACCACGCTCATCTCGTCGTCGACGAAGCGCCGTTCGGCGATCAACACCGGCTGGCCCTTGTCGTCTTTTTCCGGGCTGCC
>NZ_JBNNVU010000169.1:0-4573 GCF_050280705.1 Pseudomonas sp. NPDC089530
TCCGCTTTCGACCGAGACGATCGAATCGTCAATCAGGCGAAACCACACTGCCTTATCGACTCCTTCGGGCTTCGCTGAACTGAAGCGCAACCGCTATCGAAAATCGTATAACTCGTTGAATATCAAGGAGTTTTTCGCTTCGACTGCACCGGAAGTGGGGCGAATTATAGAGAGATATAATTCGCCGTCAACACCTGTTTTCAGTTTTACTCGGATTTAAGCGTAATGCGCGCAAAAGCCTTCTTTCCAGCCTGGCAAACATAAGTCGAACCGATTGCCCATATAAAGCTACGCTCGACCACCTCGCCATCCACACGCACACCACCAGAACCGAGCAGGTCACGCGCCATCGCCGAGTTCTTCACCAGGCCCGCCTTATTAAGGACAGCCGCGATCGGCATATCCTCAGCAGCAGTCAGCTCGATCTCAGGCAAATCATCCGGCAGCTCACCATCCTTCATACGATTGCCCGCAGCACGATGAGCACTCGCAGCCGCCTCCTCACCATGGAAGCGCGCAACGATCTCTTCAGCCAGCTTGATCTTGACATCACGCGGATTGGCACCTGCCTCGACATCCGCCTTGAAGGAAAGGATCTCATCCATCGAGCGGAAGCTCAGCAGCTCGAAGTAACGCCACATCAAGACATCTGGAATAGAGACCAGCTTACTGTACATGACACCCGGCGCTTCCTGGATACCTACATAGTTACCCAGCGATTTGGACATCTTCTTGACGCCATCCAGCCCCTCGAGCAATGGCATCGTAAGAATGCACTGAGCTTCCTGGCCATAACTGCGCTGCAGCTCACGCCCCATCAGCAGATTGAACTTCTGATCGGTACCGCCCAACTCCACATCGGCACGCAGCGCCACCGAGTCATACCCCTGAACCAGCGGATAGAGGAACTCGTGGATAGCGATCGGTTGATTGGTGGAGTAGCGCTTGTCGAAGTCATCGCGCTCGAGCATGCGCGCGACGGTGTACTGGGAGGTCAGGCGAATGAAGTCCGCCGGCCCCATCTGGTCCATCCAGGTGGAGTTGAAGGCAACCTCGGTTTTCGCCGGATCGAGAATCTTGAACACCTGGCTCTTGTAGGTCTCGGCGTTATCGAGCACCTGCTCACGAGTCAACGGCGGGCGAGTTGCACTCTTGCCGCTCGGGTCACCGATCATGCCGGTGAAGTCACCAATCAGGAAGATCACGTGATGACCCAGATCCTGGAACTGGCGCAGCTTATTAATAAGCACCGTATGACCCAGGTGCAAATCCGGCGCTGTCGGGTCGAAGCCAGCCTTAATACGCAGCGGCTGGCCGCGCTTGAGCTTTTCGACCAGCTCGGACTCGACCAACAACTCTTCAGCACCACGTTTGATCAGCGCTAGCTGCTCTTCAACCGACTTCATAACAGACCCGCAAGGCTCAGATTCAAAGGGGATCAACCATACAAGATCAGAGCCTAATTACAAGTTTTGCCCGGCGTACGGATGGCTTTCCACGGACAGGACGTCCGCAGGCTTGATTAACAGATGATTTGGTTATATTTTATACAGTTATTTCATCTTCATCATGTCATTCATCTTTTCCAATTCATCTTTTTCAAAGTCAAACTACTTATGACCTCAGAGCCGCCTAAAGCCCCGCCGCTTTATCCGAAGACCCACCTGCTCGCCGCAAGTGGTATCGCCGCCCTCCTCAGCCTGGCGCTCCTGGTATTCCCTTCCAGTGACGTAGAAGCCAAAAGAACAACCCTGAGCCTTGATCTGGAAAGCCCGGTCGAGCAACTGGCACAAGATCAAGACGCCGCAGATGCCGTACAAGCCACAAATGAAGCTGTAGCATCCCCGTTCGCCCAAATCGAAAACAGCGCCGAAGACGCCACGAAAACCGCTGAAACCGCTCAAGAACAGGCCGCTCCAGCTGTGGCGGAAGAAAAGAAAGGCCCTAATCACAGGGAAGTCATTGTCGCCAAGGGCGACACCCTTTCCACGCTGTTCGAGAAAGTCGGCCTGCCAGCCACCTCGGTGCACGAAATACTGGCCAGCGATAAGCAAGCCAAGCAATTCACCCAGTTGAAGCGCGGTCAGAAACTCGAGTTCGAACTGGGCCCGGATGGCCAGTTGAGCAACCTGCACAGCAAGGTCAACGACCTGGAAAGCATCACCCTGACCAAAGGGCCAAAGGGCTTCGCCTTCAGCCGTATCACGGCCAAGCCCATGGTGCGCACCGCCTACGTTCACGGTGTGATCAATAGCTCGTTGTCGCAATCCGCGGCACGTGCCGGCCTGTCTCATAGCATGACGATGGACATGGCCAACGTCTTTGGCTACGACATCGACTTCGCCCAGGATATTCGCCCGGGTGACGAGTTCGACGTGATCTACGAGCAGACCGTCGTCAATGGCAAGGCGATTGGCACACGCAACATTCTCTCCGCCCGCTTCACCAACCGCGGCAAGACTTACACCGCTGTGCGCTACACCAACAAACAAGGCCTGAGCAGCTACTACACCGCTGACGGCAACAGCATGCGCAAGGCCTTTATCCGCACGCCAGTGGACTTCGCGCGCATCAGCTCGCGCTTCTCCATGGGCCGCAAGCACCCGATCCTGAACAAGATCCGCGCCCACAAAGGCGTCGACTATGCCGCCCCTCGCGGCACCCCAATCAAGGCCGCCGGCGATGGCAAGGTACTGCTGGCCGGCCGTCGTGGCGGCTATGGCAACACGGTGATCATCCAGCACGGTAATAGCTACCGCACGCTGTACGGTCATATGCAAGGCTTCGCCAAGGGCGTCACGACCGGCGGAAACGTCAAACAGGGCCAGGTGATCGGCTATATCGGCACCACAGGGCTTTCCACTGGCCCACACCTGCATTACGAGTTCCAGGTCAATGGCGTTCACGTCGACCCGCTGGGCCAGAAGCTGCCGATGGCCGACCCGATCGCCAAGGCGGAACGCGCGCGCTTCCTGCAGCAAAGCCAGCCGCTGATGGCGCGGATGGACCAGGAAAAGGCCACCCTGCTCGCTTCGAACAAGCGTTAAGCATGGCGCTCTATATAGGTGTGATGTCCGGGACCAGTCTTGACGGCCTGGATATCGCACTCATCGAGCAAACATCGGCGATCAGCCTGATCGCCACGCATTACATCCCCATGCCCGAACCCCTGCGCGCCGAGCTGCTTGGCTTGTGCGCCAGCGGCCCCGATGAAATCGCCCGCTCCGCCATCGCCCAGCAGAACTGGGTGAAGCTGGCTGCCCAAGGCATTCATAGCCTGCTTGCTCAACAGAAACTGAAACCTGCGGACATCCGCGCCATTGGCAGCCATGGCCAGACCATCCGCCATGAGCCAGCCCGCGGCTTCACGGTCCAGATCGGCAACCCGGCGCTGCTGACAGAGCTGACCGGTATCACGGTTGTCAGCGACTTCCGCAGCCGCGATGTCGCCGCCGGCGGCCAGGGCGCGCCACTGGTGCCCGCCTTTCATGAAGCGCTCTTCGATCAAAGCATCGGCAAACGCGCAGTCCTGAATGTTGGCGGCTTCAGCAACCTGAGCCTGATCGAAAACGACAAGCCGGTTGCGGGCTTCGACTGTGGCCCAGGCAACGTCCTGCTGGATGCCTGGATCCATGCACAGCGTGGAGAAAGCTTCGATCGCGACGGCCAGTGGGCCGCCAGTGGCCAGGTTGAGCCGACACTGCTCAGCGCCCTGCTCAGCGACCCGTTCTTCGCCACTCAAGGCCCAAAGAGCACTGGGCGTGAGGTGTTCAACCTGGAATGGCTGCAAGGACACCTGGCACGCTTACCAGCCTTTGCCGCTGAAAACGTGCAGGCAACGCTCCTGGAGCTGACTGCACTGACCATAGTCGAGTCCCTGCAAGTCGCGCAGGCCGATACTCAGGAGTTGCTGGTCTGCGGTGGCGGCGCTCACAACTCGGCCTTGATGCAGCGCCTGTCCAGCCTGTTGCCCAATACCCAGGTCGGCAGTACCGCCACCCATGGCGTCGATCCGGACTGGGTTGAAGCCATGGCATTCGCCTGGCTGGCCCACTGCTGCCTGGAAGGCATCGCCGCCAACCGCCCAAGCGTTACCGGCGCCCGCGGCCTGCGGGTATTGGGCGCGATCTACCCTGCCTGACCGCCAGACAGCAAAACGCCGCAGAACCCGAAAGCTCTGCGGCGCTTGATAAAACCTTGGCTGACTGACGATCAGATCGAGAACGAAGAACCGCAACCGCAGGTGGTCGTGGCATTCGGGTTCTTGATCACGAAGCGCGAACCTTCCAGACCTTCCTGATAATCCACCTCGGCACCTGCCAGGTACTGGAAGCTCATTGGATCGACCACCAGACTGACGCCTTCGCGCTCGACAATGGTGTCGTCATCCGCGACTTCTTCATCGAAAGTGAAGCCGTACTGAAACCCTGAACAACCGCCACCCGTAACGAATACGCGCAGCTTCAAGCGATCATTACCCTCTTCGTCGACCAGGCTCTTCACCTTGTGCGCGGCACCGTGGGTGAATTGCAAAGCCGTGGGCGGGCCACCTGTGCCAGGGGCGCAGGGCGGC
>NZ_JBNNVU010000170.1:0-4524 GCF_050280705.1 Pseudomonas sp. NPDC089530
GGACATAGTCGAGAACGACCTGGATGCCCCCCACGCCGCGCACTCGGGCGCGGCCCACACACGACACCACAGGGGAGAGATCGGGGC
This sequence comes from Pseudomonas sp. NPDC089530, assembly GCF_050280705.1. Lineage (NCBI taxonomy): Bacteria > Pseudomonadati > Pseudomonadota > Gammaproteobacteria > Pseudomonadales > Pseudomonadaceae > Pseudomonas > Pseudomonas sp. NPDC089530. Next base: position 88 of record NZ_JBNNVU010000170.1, read on the forward strand.
TCCCTCAAGCACATCGACCAGATCATCCACAGCGCCGGCCAGTACGAGGAAGGCGAGACCCTGTCGGTGTTCGACCTGAGCCAGAGCGCCGAGCAGGACAACAAGAACGAAGAAGCCAAGGAATACCTGGCCCGCCTGGTAGCGGCCAACCACAACCAGTTGGGCCTCAAGGACTTGTTCGAGCTGGCGTTCGAGATCACCAAGGTCAACGGCCAGCCGGTGATCCACACCGACATCGACGGCGCCGCCTCCAACGGCACCACCATGACCATCAAGGCGCTGACCAACATGTACCTGTTGCTGCACTTGATGGATCGCGACCTGGCCGGGCGTGTACGCCTGCCGTACTACCTCGACGAGGCCGCGGACATCGATGAGAAGAACCAGGCGGCGCTGCTGGAAACCAGCCTGCAACTGGGCTTCGTGCCGATCCTGGCCAGCGTGAAGCCGCAGGTGTCGGCCCAGGTCGCCATCGACCTGGAAGGCGGCAGCGGCCCGAACGGCATCTACATCGACGAGGCGGACTGGAAGTACATCCGCCGTCACGATCAGGTCAAGGCGACCCTGAACGTCGAGCCGGAAGCCGAGGCGGAGTTGGACGAAGTCTGATCCCCCCACGCTGAAACAAAAAAGGCCGCGATCTTCCGATCGCGGCCTTTTTTCTTCTGTAGGAGCGAGCTATTTAGCCAGGGGGATTTTCGGCGCCCAGGTCAGCCACTCGTCCTCGAACTTGTCGAACAACGGGAAAGTCTGCTCCGGCCGCGCCGGGCTGCCCATGCGCTCGCCATCCGGCGTGGCGAAGGCAACGCCGCCCTGGATCAGGGTTTCCAGCGACTCGGTGCGGACCGTCGCGCCCTTGAACAGACCGATGTCAATCCCGAATCCGCTGCTGTTCCAGAAACGCGTGCCGCCACGCACCAGCGGCGCATACTTCGGCTCGATCAGGATATGGATCAAGACTCGGTCGGCGGTCTGGCCCAGCTCGTACCCCGTAACCTTGCCCACCGTCACTTCACGGTAGGTCACCGGCACGCCGATCTTCAGCGAACCACGCCGCGCGGCGCTCAACACCAGGCTCAGGCCGGCCTCGGCGACCGCGGCTTCCGGTGGCTGGGGCAAGGCGACAAAGCTGGTTTGCGCACCGAGGTTCTTCGCCGCCGGCTGCACCTCGATGTATTGCCCGGTTACCAGGGTTTCCAGGTTGGCGGTGCGCATCAGACCCAGCTCCGGCTTGACCACCCAGAACTGGCTGCCAACCCGTGCGATACGCTCCGGCACCTCGGTGATCCGGGCCTTGAGCAGCACTGACTGCAGGTCGCCGCTCAGGTCGACGTCTTCCACCTTGCCGACATCCAGGCCCTTGAAGCGGATCGGCGTGCCCGGGCGCAAGCCATCGGCGCGCTCGACCTTGATGCTGACCAGGGTGCCCATCTGGGTCGCTTGCTCCTTGTCGGCGAACAAGCGGAAGCGTGGCACACGCTTTTTCAGCGGCACATTGGGCTCCGGCGTGTCGAAGGCGATACCGCCGGCCATCAGGCTCTGCAACGACTCACTCTTGACCTGGATGCCGCCGGTCAAGCCACCGGTGAGGGTGACGCCGCTGGCGTTCCAGAAGCGGGTCGAGCCGTTCACCAGGCCTTCGTATTCCTTCTCGATGTGCACGCCGATGACCAGTTGCTTGTGGGTCCGCGAGAACTGGTAGCTTTGCACCGAGCCGACCTTTACCTGCTTGTACAGAACCGGGCTGCCCACCTCCAGCGATCCGAGGTTTTCGGTGAACAGCACCAGGTGCAGCCCCGGAGCCCGCAGGTCCAGCGGCGGTGCCTTGGGCCGCGCCTCGAACTCGCGTTGCGGAGCGCCGCCCCGGTCACCCGGGCGTACAGCGATGTAGTTGCCTTTCACCAGGGCTTCCAAACCATTGATACCCGCCAGGGAAATCGACGGCTTGACCACCCAGAACTGGGTGCCCTGCACCAGGTATTCCTCGGCCAATGGCTCCAGGATCAGTTCCGCCGTGGCGCTTGCCAGGTCCGGATCGACATTCAGGGTCTTGAGGTTACCGACCTGAATCCCCTTGTACATGACCGGTGTCCGGCCGGCCTGGAGCCCTTCGAAGTCACTCAGCTTGACCTTGACCCGGATGCCCGCCTGGGCGGCCTCGAAATCCTCGTAGAGACGGAACGGCAGGCTCGGATCGGTGGGCGGGCTGTCCCGACGATTTTCCGGTGTGGCGAAGGCGATACCGCCGGCCACGATGCTGGCCAGGGATTCGCTGCGCACTTTCACCCCCGTCAGGCTGGCGTCGATGCTGACGCCACTGGCGTTCCAGAAGCGCGTATGTTTGCGCACCAGGTTGGCGTAGGTCGGTTCGATGAAGACTTTGAGCTCGACCGTGTCCTGATCTTCGGACAACAGGTAGCTTTTCACCTCACCCACCTGGATCTGCTTGTAGAACACCGGGCTGCCACGGTTCAGCGAACCCAGGCGATCAGCCTTGATGGTCAAGTGCAGGCCCGGCTTGGCGTCCGATAGCGGCGGCTCTTCGGCCAGCGCCTTGAACTTGCGCACGGAGTCGCCCTCACCGGGGCTGATGGCGATGTAGTTGCCCGACACCAGCGTCTCCAGGCCGGTGATCCCGGCCAGGCTCACGCTCGGCTTGACCAGCCAGAACCGCGTGCTGCTTTTCAAGTATTGCTGGACGTCCTTGTTCATCTCGACGGTGGCGATCACCCCTTTGGTGTTGCCTTCATCGTCTAGGGCCAGGGCCTTGACCTTGCCCACCGACATGCCTTTGTAGACCACTTCGGTCTTGTTGGCCTGGATGCCCTCGCCGCTTTCAAAGCGTACCTGGATCTCGATACCGGTCTGGTTGTAGGCCCTCCAGCCCAACCATCCACCGATCAACAAGGCAATCAGGGGCAGGACCCAGATCGCCGACCAGTTCGACGCCGGGCGGGTTTTAGCTTTAGGCAAATCACTCATTGTCGTCGTCCGACTCCGTGTTATCCCAGATCAGTCGGGGATCGAAAGTTATGGCGGCGAGCATCGTCAGAATCACCACACTGGCAAAGGCCACCGCCCCGAGATTGGCCTCGATGCTGGCAAGCCGGCCAAAGTTCACTACAGCCACCAGGATGGCGATCACAAAGATATCCAGCATCGACCAACGGCCAATGAACTCGATAAAGCGGTACATCAATATGCGCTGGCGTGCCGATAGCGGCTGGTGGCGCTGGACCGAAAACAGCAACAGGGCAATCCCCACCAGCTTGAAGGTGGGCACCAGAATACTGGCGATGAACACCACCGCGGCAATCGGGATCATGCCGTGCTGCACCAGGACGATCACCCCCGACATGATGGTGCTGGGGGCCCCCTGGCCGAGGGAAGTGACCGTCATGATCGGCAGCACATTGGCGGGGATATACAGGATCGCCGCAGTGATCAGCAGTGCCCAGGTGCGCATGATGCTGTTGGGGCGACGCGCATGTACCAGGGCCCCGCAGCGGGTGCAGGTCTGCTCGTCGGTATCGGGTTCCTGCCGGTTCAACTCATGGCATTCATTGCAAATCAGGATGCCTGCATCAATGGCCCGCATGTGCATCTTCTCCCGCCAAGGCGTCCCATATCTGATGGGGCGACATGACCACCTCCAGCCATACCTGGACCAATAACAAACCGACAAAACACACCAGCCCCAGGCCCACCGTCAGGGCTGCCAGATCCGCCAGCTTGACGATGGCGACCAGCACGCCCATCAGGTAGACCTCGAGCATGCCCCAGTCCCGCAGGTGGTGGTAAATGCGGTACAGCAATAGCCCGTAACCACGACCGATATCCAGGCGGATGCTCAACAGCACGAGCAGCTGGCAGACCAGCTTGAGCAGGGGAATGCCCATACTGCTGAGAAACACCACCACCGCCACGCCCTGCATATCGGTATCGAACAAGCCGACGACGCCGCTCCACACGGTGTCTTCCGAGAGTTGTCCGAGCAGGTCGAGTTGCATGATGGGCAGGAAGTTCGCGGGGACGTACAGCAACAACGCGGCAATCACCAAGGCCAGGCTGCGATCCACAACGTTATGACGATGGGCGTACAACTCATAACCACAGCGGGGGCACTGGGCTTTTTCTCCGTGGGCCAGCTCTGGCTTGCGCATCAGCAAGTCGCATTCGTGGCAGGCCACCAGGTCTTCCAGCGGCAACTTCGACAGCCCTGGAGCGTCAACCGTGTCTGACATATTGGGTTCTGGCTCTAAAAGGCGTGGGGCTATTCTAGAGATCCGTCCCGAAAATAACTGTGCATAATTGTATTAAGACAAGACGCGAATTTTCCAATGCGCAAAAACAAAACCCCAATTGCTTTCGCAATTGGGGTTTCGGAATTTAATCTTGACGATGACCTACTCTCACATGGGGAAACCCCACACTACC
>NZ_JBNNVU010000171.1:0-4394 GCF_050280705.1 Pseudomonas sp. NPDC089530
CACGCCGTGCCGGCCCTGACCCTGAACAAGGTCTGCGGCTCCGGCCTCAAGGCCCTGCACCTGGGCGCCCAGGCCATCCGCTGCGGCGATGCCGAGGTGATCATCGCCGGCGGCCAGGAGAACATGAGCCTGGCCAACTACGTGCTGCCCGGTGCCCGCACCGGCCTGCGCATGGGCCACAGCCAAATGATCGACACCATGATCAGCGACGGCCTGTGGGACGCGTTCAACGACTACCACATGGGCATCACCGCCGAGAACCTGGTGGACAAATACGGCATCAGCCGCGAAGCCCAGGACGCCTTCGCCGCCGCCTCGCAGCAGAAGGCCGTGGCCGCCATCGAAGGCGGGCGCTTCGTCGATGAGATCACCCCGATCCTGATTCCCCAGCGCAAGGGCGAGCCCGTGGCCTTCGCCACCGACGAGCAGCCCCGCGCCGGCACCACCGCCGAGGCCCTGGGCAAGCTCAAGCCGGCGTTCAAGAAAGACGGCACGGTCACCGCCGGCAACGCCTCGTCGCTGAACGACGGCGCCGCCGCGGTGCTGCTGATGAGTGCCGCGAAAGCCCGTGCCCTGGGCCTGCCGGTACTGGCGAAGATCGCCGCCTACGCCAACGCTGGGGTCGACCCGGCGATCATGGGCATCGGCCCGGTCTCCGCCACCCGCCGCTGCCTGGACAAGGCCGGCTGGTCCCTGGAACAACTGGACTTGATCGAAGCCAACGAAGCCTTCGCCGCCCAGGCGCTGTCGGTGGGCCAGGAGCTGGGTTGGGACGCCAGCAAGGTCAACGTCAACGGCGGCGCCATCGCCCTCGGCCACCCGATCGGCGCCTCGGGCTGCCGGGTGCTGGTGACCCTGCTCCACGAAATGCTCAAGCGCGACGCCAAAAAAGGCCTGGCTACCCTGTGCATCGGTGGCGGCCAAGGCGTGGCCCTGGCCATCGAACGCTAACCTCCACGGTTTCTGTAGGAGCGTCGACCGGCCGCTCCTACAGACAACAGAAGCCCACCACCGCGCGCCTCGCCTACAAGCACTAAACGAAGCTGGTAAACTGCCCCGCCCAATCATTCGCAAGGCGCCCGCATGTCTTCCTTGAACCAGGCGCTGCGCGCCGCTCTCGATCGTCGCCAGGACCTGCTCGTCGAGCTGCACCAGCAAGGCACCGATTGCTATCGGCTGTTCCATGGCAGCCAGGAAGGCGCCGGGGGCCTGACCGTCGACCGTTACGGCCCACAGCTGCTGGTACAGAGTTTTCACCAGCCCCTGGAACGGGACGCCCTGCTGCAACTGCAGGAAACCATTCACGAGCACCTGGGCCTGGACACCCTGCTGGTCTACAACGACCGCTCCCAGGGCAATTCACGCATCGACCGGACCGACCCGGTGTACCGTGCCGAAGAAGACGCGCTGCAGGACCTGGTCGGCCACGAATGGGGGCTGAACTATCGGGTGCGCGGTCGCCATGCCGGCCAGGACCCGCTGCTGTTTCTCGACCTGCGCAACGCCCGCGGCTGGGTCAAGGCTCATAGCGCCGGCAAGAGCGTGCTCAACCTGTTCGCCTACACCTGCGGGGTCGGCCTGAGTGCCGCGGCCGGTGGTGCCCGCGAGGTGTGCAACCTGGATTTCGCCGAAGGTAATCTGGCGGTCGGTCGCGAGAACGGCCAGCTCAATCCACAACTGCCGGCCATGCAATTCGTGCAGTCGGATTACTTCCCGGCTATCCGCCAACTGGCGGGCCTGCCCATCACTCAGCGCCGCGGGCAGAAGCTGCCCAGCTACCCACGCCTGGAACAGCGCCAATACGACCTGGTGCTGCTCGACCCTCCGGCCTGGGCCAAGAGTGCGTTCGGTACGGTCGATCTATTGCGCGATTATCAGAGCCTGCTCAAACCAGCCCTGCTGGCCACCGCCGACAATGGCGTGCTGATCTGCTGCAACAACCTGGCGAAGGTGGCGATGGATGACTGGCGCGAACAGGTGCTGCGCTGTGCCGAGAAAGCCGGGCGCCCGGTGCGCGAATGGCAGGTGCTGACACCCGGCAGCGACTTCCCGTCCATGGACCGGCAGCCGCCGCTCAAGACCCTGATCCTGCAGCTCTGATCCCTGGCGGGGAATCTGAACAATCCTGTTTGCGACAGCCAGGGGGTTGTTTCGGAACCGGAAACGCGTGCCATACTCCAACGCACTTCCGATCCAGACAGATGAAGCCTCGCATGACCAAAGGATTGATTCGCGCTCTCGGCGCCTTGTTGACCGCTCTCGCCCTTTACAGTCTGTTGGGCTTTCTGATTTTGCCGGGCATTGCCCTGCGGGTGGCCAATCAACAACTGGCCCACTACGCGACGGTCCCGGCCAAGATCCAGCGTATCGAACTCAATCCGTTCAGCCTCGAACTGACCCTCTGGGGCCTGAATATCGGCGAGCCGGGCAAGGATCAGGTGGCCTTCGAACGGCTTTACGCCAACCTGCAACTGGACAGCCTGTGGACCCGCGCACTGCACCTGGCGGATGTCGAGCTGGACAAACCCAAGACCGAAATCCTGTTCGCCAAGGACGGCAAGCTCAACCTGCTGGGCCTGTTCAATCTGCCCGCCAGCGAACCCACTCCGACCGATCCCGAGGCCAAGCCGTTTCCGCTGCGTATCGAGCGCATCAAACTGGCGGGCGGTTATGTGCACTTCGAAGATGTACGTCCCAGCGAGCCCATCGAGTTCCTGTACGACAAGCTCGATCTGGAACTGAAGAACCTCAGCACCCTGCCCGACGACAACGCCGACATGACCCTGGTGGCCGCAGGCCCCGAGGGTGGGCAGATCGACTGGAGCGGCAATTTCAGCCTGACGCCGATCGCCTCCGAAGGCACCCTGAAAGTCACCAACGGCAAGATGAAGCTCTGGTGGCCCTATGTGCGTGATGCGGTGCCCCTGGTTCTCGAAGACGGCGTGCTGAACCTCGACACCCACTACAAGCTGAACCTGGCCAAGGAAACCGAATTGCTGCTCAGCGATGCCTCGGTGAGCATCGCCCCGTTCGCCATCAAGGCTCCCGATGGCCGGCCACTGGCCCGCCTGGAGCGCCTGGACGTCAGCGAAACCACGGTCGACCTGGCCAAGCAGCAAGTGGTGGTCGGCAAGATCCGCAGCCAGAAACTGGAAACCTGGGCCGCCCTCGAAGCCGATGGCCAGCTGGACTGGCAGAAACTGTTCGCCAGCCAACCGGCCAAGCCTGCGGCCAAACCCGCTCCGGCCGCCGCCGATACTCCGCCACCGGCCGCCCCGGCGCCGAGCAAGCCCTGGCAGGTGCTGCTCAAGGACGTGCAACTGCGCAATTACCAGGTACACCTGGCGGACCGCAAGGCCAAGCCGGCCGTGGCCCTGGAGGTCGGCCCGCTGAACCTCGACGTGCAGAACTTCGACAGCCTCAACCAGTCGCCTTTCAACCTCAAGCTCGACACCGGGCTGGGTAAACAGGGCAAGGTCCTCGCCAGCGGCGTGGTCAACCTGCAGCCGGTCACGGCCAAGCTGGCAGTGCAAACCAGGGACATCGACCTGCGGGTCGCCCAGTCCTACATCAGCCCGTTCATTCGCCTGGAACTGCGTAGCGGCATGCTCGGCAGCGACCTGGCGGTAGACCTGAAAAACATCGATCCCCTGACCTTCAGCGTGACCGGCCGCGCCCAGGTAGACCAACTGCACACCCTGGACACCCTGAAGACCCGCGACTTCGTGAAATGGCAGCAACTGGTGCTCGAAGGCCTGAACTACCAGCATGGCAACAGCCTGGCGATCGACAAGGTCAACCTGCAGCAGCCCTATGCGCGCTTCATGATCAACGATGACCGCACCACCAACATCGATGACCTGCTGATCCCGCAACCGGCCGACAGCGCGCCGAAGACCGCCGCCAAGCCGGCCGCCAGCCAGGAAAAACCCCTGGGTATCCATATCGGCCAGATCGCCATCAAGGACGGCTCGGCCAACTTCGCCGACTTCAGCCTGACCCCCAACTTCGCCACGGCCATCCAGCAACTCAACGGCCAGATCGGCACCATCGACAGCCGCGAGGCGAAGCCGGCCAGCGTCGATGTCAAGGGCAAGGTCGACCGCTATGCGCCGGTCACCATCAAGGGCAGCGTGAACCCGTTCGACCCGATGGCCGCGCTGGACATCGCCACCAGTTTCAAACGCGTCGAACTGACTACCCTGACCCCCTATTCCGGCAAGTTCGCCGGGTACCGGATCCGCAAGGGCCGGCTCAACCTCGACCTGCACTACGTGATCACCAAGGGCCAGCTCAAGGCTACTGGTTTTTCTGCCCGAAAAGCCATCCCGTGGTGCCGGAGCCGGTGGCGCCCGCGCCCGTCGAGACTCCCGCCAAGGCAGCGGAACCGGTCG
>NZ_JBNNVU010000172.1:0-4393 GCF_050280705.1 Pseudomonas sp. NPDC089530
TGTTGCGGGGTGTCGCACTACTCACACTCATGGTTCTGACTTCTGCGATGTAGACGTTGTAAGGGTGTTTCCGAGTGAAGCGGGCAGAGTTGCAGCGATCGTGATCAAGGCCAACTCCGGTCTGTCCGAGGAAGAAATTCAGCAGATGGTTCGCGATGCTGAAGTCAACGCCGAAGAAGACCGCAAGTTCGAAGAGCTGGCCAGTGCGCGTAACCAAGGCGATGCCCTGGTTCACTCGACTCGCAAGATGATCGCTGACGCGGGCGACAAAGTGACCGCTGAAGAGAAGGCTGCGATCGAAGCTGCTGTGGTTGCTCTTGAAGCCGCTGTTAAAGGCGACGACAAGGCTGCCATCGACGCCAAGGTCGAAGAGCTGTCGAAAGTGTCGGCTCCGGTCGCTCAGAAGATGTACGCCGAGCAGGCTCAGCCAGCAGAAGGCGCGGCACCGCACGCCGAGTCCGCTGAAAAAGCCGACGACGTCGTCGACGCCGAGTTCGAAGAAGTAAAAGACCACAAGTAAGACTGCTTGTTGGTCGACCGGTTGACTGCCTTTGTGCGGTGACTGGTAGGATGTCGCCGCGCGGGAGCTTGCTCCCGCGTTGGCGTGTCTGGAGCAAGCGAATTTTTTACGGCGTGCGACCCTTTCGCGCGCTGGCGGTACGGGCGGAAATGCTCCTGCTTTCCGTTCGGTATTGCCGCAATTGTCGGCCAGTCTGTTGGTCGTTCATCCAAGACCAGGATCGTTGAATCGACGTGAGTTGGGTCCGGGCCTGTAGTGGGGCTCAACGAGTTTGGCGGGGCTCAGGAGAGCGTTGTCGAACGTCCTTAAGAGTGCGAAGACTTATGGCAAAGCGTGACTATTACGAAGTGTTGGGTGTGGAGCGAGGCTCCAGCGAGGCGGAGCTGAAAAAGGCTTACCGTCGCCTGGCGATGAAGCACCACCCGGACCGTAATCCCGGCGACAAGGCGTCGGAAGATATGTTCAAGGAGGCCAACGAGGCCTACGAAGTATTGTCTGACTCGAGCAAGCGCGCGGCGTATGACCAGTACGGTCATGCAGGTGTCGATCCGAGCATGGGCGGCGGCGGTGCCGGCTTCGGTGGTCAGAACTTCTCCGACATCTTTGGCGATGTCTTCAGTGATTTCTTTGGTGGCGGTCGTGGCGGTTCCCGCGGTGGGGCCCAGCGCGGCAGCGATCTGCGCTACACCCTGGAACTGAACCTGGAAGAGGCGGTGCGCGGCACCACCGTGAATATCCGCGTTCCGACGCTGGTCAACTGCAAGCCTTGCGATGGCTCGGGTGCCAAGAAAGGCTCTTCGCCTGTTACCTGTCCGACCTGTGGCGGTATCGGCCAGGTGCGCATGCAGCAGGGCTTCTTCTCGGTGCAGCAGACCTGCCCGCGTTGCCATGGCCAGGGCAAGATCATTTCCGATCCGTGCGACTCCTGCCACGGCGAAGGTCGGGTCGAAGAGTACAAGACGCTGTCGGTGAAAGTGCCGGCGGGTGTCGATACCGGCGACCGCATCCGTTTGTCCGGCGAGGGTGAGGCGGGTACCCAGGGTGGCCCGACGGGCGACCTGTATGTGGTGATCAATGTGCGTGAGCACGCGATCTTCCAGCGCGACGGCAAGCATCTGTTTTGTGAAGTGCCGATCAGCTTCGTCGATGCGGCGTTGGGTGGCGAGCTGGAAATCCCGACGCTGGATGGCCGGGTCAAGCTGAAGATCCCTGAGGGTACCCAGACCGGCAAGCAGTTCCGCGTGCGCGGCAAGGGCGTGGCTCCGGTGCGTGGCGGTGGTGCTGGCGACTTGATGTGCCGCGTGGCGGTGGAGACGCCGGTGAACCTGAGTCGCCGTCAGCGCGAGCTGCTCGAAGAGTTGCGCGGCTCCCTGGCGGATGACAATAGCCACTCGCCGAAAACCGCGGGTTGGTTCGAAGGTGTGAAGCGCTTCTTCGGCGACCTGTAAGGAGCGAGGCATGCGACGTATAGCTGTGATGGGCGCCGCAGGGCGCATGGGCAAGAACCTGGTCGAGGCGGTGCAGCAGCGCTCGCCGCTTTCCGGGTTGACCGCGGCGATCGTGCGGCCTGGCAGTTCGCTGGTCGGCGCGGACGCTGGCGAGCTGGCTTCCCTGGGGCGTATCGGTGTGCCGATGTCCGATAGCCTGGAAAAGGTCGCCGATGAATTCGATGTATTGATCGACTTCACGCTTCCGGAAGTGATGCTGAAGAACCTGGCGTTCTGCCGCAAGGCGGGCAAGGCCATGGTGATCGGTACCACGGGTCTGGGCGCCAAGGAAAAGCAGTTACTGGCCGAGGCGGGCAAGGATATTCCGATCGTGTTCGCCGCCAACTTCAGTGTTGGCGTCAACCTGTCGCTGAAGTTGCTCGACATGGCGGCCCGTGTGCTGGGCGATGATGCGGACATCGAAATCATCGAAGCGCATCACCGGCACAAGATCGATGCGCCTTCGGGGACTGCCTTGCGCATGGGCGAGGTGATTGCCGATGCGTTGGGGCGTGACCTGCAGAAGGTTGCGGTCTATGGGCGCGAAGGCCATACCGGCGCCCGCGAGCGCGAAACCATTGGTTTCGCCACTGTGCGTGGCGGTGATGTGGTCGGCGATCACACGGTGCTGTTCGCCGCCGAGGGCGAGCGTCTGGAGATTACCCATAAGGCTTCCAGTCGCATGACCTTCGCCAAGGGCGCGGTGCGTGCTGCGTTGTGGCTGGACGGTCGTCCGGCGGGTCTTTATGACATGCAGGATGTGCTGGATCTGCGTTGAGATGCATCCAAAACCGGGCTTGGCTTCGCGCTTGAGCCCGGTTTTAGCCCGCTAAGCGATGTTCTGTCGCATTCCTCGGCCTTTAAGGCTCTTTAGCGGTGGACCGAAAAAGCCTTTTTCTGTAAGCTACAGCTTTAGTGTGTCCACTAAAAGCGCGCAGAATAATTCAGTGAAGAAGCGGGGTGACGTGTCCATACGTCACTCCGCTTTTTTACAACCTGCGATCGCCCTTTCAGGTTCTATTTACGGGAGGTCTTCTTGACTAAGCCAGCCATACTCGCCCTTGCTGATGGCAGCATTTTTCGCGGCGAAGCCATTGAGCCGACGGTCAGACCGTTGGTGAGGTGGTGTTTAACACCGCAATGACCGGCTATCAGGAAATCCTTACTGATCCTTCCTACGCCCAACAGATCGTTACCCTGACTTATCCACACATCGGCAATACCGGCACCACGCCGGAAGATGCCGAGTCTGATCGTGTCTGGTCGGCCGGTCTGGTGATTCGTGACCTGCCGCTGGTCGCGAGCAACTGGCGTAACACCCTGTCCCTGTCCGATTACCTGAAAGCCAACAACGTCGTGGCGATCGCCGGTATCGACACCCGTCGCCTGACGCGCATCCTGCGCGAAAAGGGCGCGCAGAACGGCTGCATCATGGCCGGCGACAACATCTCCGAGGAAGCGGCAATCGCCGCGGCGCGCAGCTTCCCGGGCCTGAAAGGCATGGACCTGGCGAAAGTCGTCAGCACTAAAGAAAGCTACGAGTGGCGCTCCAGTGTCTGGAACCTGAAGACTGACAGCCATCCGACCCTCGAGGCTTCCGAGCTGCCGTACCACGTGGTTGCCTACGACTACGGCGTCAAGCTGAACATTCTGCGTATGCTGGTCGAGCGCGGTTGCCGCGTGACCGTGGTGCCGGCGCAAACCCCGGCCAGCGACGTCCTGGCGCTCAAGCCTGACGGCGTGTTCCTGTCCAACGGTCCTGGCGACCCCGAGCCTTGCGACTATGCCATTCAGGCGATCAAGGACGTGCTGGAAACCGAGATCCCGGTCTTCGGTATCTGCCTGGGTCACCAACTGCTGGCTCTGGCCTCTGGCGCCAAGACCGTGAAGATGGGCCATGGTCACCACGGTGCCAACCACCCGGTCCAGGATCTGGACACCGGTGTGGTGATGATCACCAGCCAGAACCACGGTTTTGCGGTGGACGAAGCCACACTGCCGGGCAACGTGCGCGCGATTCACAAATCGCTGTTCGACGGCACCCTGCAAGGCATCGAACGTACCGACAAGAGTGCATTCAGCTTCCAGGGCCACCCTGAAGCGAGCCCGGGCCCGAACGATGTGGCGCCGCTGTTCGATCGTTTCATCAACGAGATGGCCAAGCGGCGCTGAGTGCTCGCCCCTGAGGGTGGCCCCGATTGCGGCGGCCCCTTCAGCGCTTCAGAGATTTGATCAAGACGGCTTGCCGACTGACCTGCGGATTCGAGTGACAACCCATGCCAAAACGTACAGACATTAAAAGCATCCTGATTCTCGGCGCTGGCCCGATCGTGATCGGCCAGGCCTGCGAATTCGACTACTCCGGCGCCCAGGCCTGCAAGGCCCT
>NZ_JBNNVU010000173.1:0-4218 GCF_050280705.1 Pseudomonas sp. NPDC089530
CCTGGGTCGGCCCCAGCGAAACCCGCAAGGACCGCAAGACCGGCTACAAGGGTGGGACCAATACCGCGCACGCGCCAAGACCGAGCCGGCGGCAGTGGTCAAGGCGGCCAAGCAATCGATGGCCGTGCACGTCAAGGCCATGCTCGACTTCCAGAAGCAGGGCATCCCGACTTTCGACTACGGCAACAACATCCGTCAGATGGCCCAGGAAGAAGGCGTCGAGAACGCATTCGACTTCCCAGGCTTCGTGCCGGCCTACATCCGTCCGCTGTTCTGCCGCGGCATCGGTCCGTTCCGCTGGGCCGCGCTGTCGGGTGACCCGCAGGACATCTACAAGACCGACGCCAAGGTCAAGGAACTGATCCCGGACGACGCGCACCTGCACAACTGGCTGGACATGGCGCGCGAGCGCATCAGCTTCCAGGGCCTGCCAGCGCGTATCTGCTGGGTTGGCCTGGGCCTGCGCGCCAAGCTCGGCCTGGCGTTCAACGAAATGGTGCGCAGCGGCGAGCTGTCGGCGCCGATCGTCATCGGTCGCGACCACCTGGACTCCGGCTCGGTCTCCAGCCCGAACCGCGAAACCGAATCGATGCAGGACGGCTCCGACGCTGTGTCCGACTGGCCGCTGCTCAACGCCCTGCTGAACACCGCCAGCGGCGCGACCTGGGTGTCCCTGCACCACGGCGGCGGCGTCGGCATGGGCTTCTCCCAGCACTCCGGCATGGTGATCGTCTGCGACGGTACCGACGAAGCGGCTGAGCGTATCGCCCGTGTGCTGACCAACGACCCGGGGACCGGTGTCATGCGTCACGCCGATGCCGGTTACCAGATCGCCATCGACTGCGCCAAGGAACAAGGCCTGAACCTGCCGATGATCACTGGCAAGTAAGGTTCCGGCGGTTCGCCGCCAGGGCCAGGGAAGGGGCCGTCGCACACTGCTGTGCGACGGCTTGGTCCATGTAGCAGAGCTTTGACATGACAAAAGTCTCCCGGGAGAACAATAACGATGTCCACGGCCAGCGATAGCTCCAAACCCCTGATCGAGCGGCGTTCGATCAACTACATTCCCGAGGCCGAACGCCACGGCAAGCTCTACAGCCAGTTCACCCTGTGGTTGGGCGCTAACCTGCAGATCACGGCCATCGTCACTGGCGCCCTGGCCGTGGTGCTGGGTGGGGATGTGTTCTGGTCGCTGATCGGCCTGCTCATCGGCCAGTTGCTGGGCGGTGGGGTGATGGCGTTACACGCGGCGCAAGGGCCCAAGCTCGGCCTGCCGCAAATGATCTCCAGCCGGGTGCAGTTCGGCGTCTACGGCGCGGCCATTCCGATCGTGCTGGTCTGCCTGATGTACATGGGCTTCACTGCCACGGGCACCGTGCTGTCCGGCCAGGCGCTGGGCCAGCTGTTCGGCGTCAGCGACAGCGTCGGCATCCTGATGTTCGCCAGCGTCATCGTGCTGGTTACCGTACTCGGCTACCGAGTGATCCACTTTATCGGCCGTGCCGCCAGCGTCATCGGTGTCATCGCCTTCGTTTACCTGTTCAGCCGCCTGATGAGCCAGACCGACATCGGCGCGCTGTTGCAAATCCGCCACTTCAGCTGGAACAGCTTCCTGCTCGCGGTGTCGCTCGCAGCGTCCTGGCAGATTGCCTTCGGCCCCTACGTGGCCGACTACTCGCGCTACCTGCCGAGCAAGACCTCATCGGTGAAAACCTTCCTCGCCGCTGGCGCAGGTTCGGTGATCGGTGCGCAGGTGGCGATGATCCTCGGCGTGTTCGCCGCGGCCATGGCCAACGGCCAGTTCGCCGGCCGCGAAGTGGCCTACATCGTCGGCCTGGGCGGCAGCGGTGCCACCGCCGCGCTGCTGTACTTCGCCATCGCCTTCGGCAAGATCACCATTTCGACGCTGAACTCCTACGGCAGCTTCATGTGCATCGCCACCATCATCAGCGGTTTCCGTGGCCACCTGGAGGTGACGCGCCTGCAGCGCCTGGTCTTCGTGCTGGCGATTGTCGGCGCCGCGACCCTGATGGCGCTGCTCGGCCAGCATTCGTTCCTCGGTGCGTTCAAGTCCTTCATCCTGTTCCTGCTGGCCTTCTTCACCCCGTGGAGCGCGGTCAACCTGGTGGACTACTACTGCATCACCCGGGAGAACTACGACGTGCCGGCGCTGGCCGACCCGAACGGTCGCTACGGACGCTGGAACATCCTCGGTATCAGCGTCTATGTGGTCGGTGTGCTGGTGCAGTTGCCGTTCATTGCCACCAAGTTCTACACCGGTTCGCTGGTGGAGGCCCTGGGGGGTGTGGATATCTCCTGGATCATCGGCCTGCTGGTTCCTGCAGCCCTGTATTACGTCTGCGCGAAGAAGTGGCATGGCGCTGTACCCGATCGCCTGATCCTGCCGACAGAGCAGGACTCGATCCCAGAACAAAAGCTGAGTGGGGCAGGCCGCGCAACGGCGGTCTAGACCTGATTGGACGTGGACGGGCTGGATGCCTCTTAACTGCCGTAATCCATTTCAATGATTAGGAGCGTCACATAATGAAAACGAATAAGACCCTGCTGACCACTTTGCTTTCCATGGGCCTGTTGGCCAGTGCTGGCGCCACTCAGGCCGCCGGCTGGTGCGAATCCGGCAAACCGGTGAAATTCGCCGGCCTGAACTGGGAAAGCGGCATGTTGCTGACCGATGTGATGCAGGTGGTGCTGGAAAAAGGTTACGGCTGCAAAACCGACAGCCTGCCGGGTAACTCCATCACCATGGAGAACGCCCTGAGCAGCAACGACATCCAGATTTTCGCCGAGGAGTGGGTGGGCCGCAGCGAGGTCTGGAACAAGGCCGAGAAGGCCGGCAAGGTGGTCGGCGTCGGTGCCCCGGTCGTGGGCGCCATCGAAGGCTGGTACGTGCCGCGCTACGTGGTCGAAGGCGATGCCAAGCGCAAGCTGGAAGCCAAGGCCCCGGACCTGAAGAACATCGCCGACCTGGGCAAGTACGCCAGCGTGTTCAAGGACCCGGAAGAGCCGAGCAAGGGCCGCTTCTACAACTGCCCGGCCGGCTGGACCTGCGAGCTGGACAACAGCGAAATGCTGAAAAGCTACGGCCTGGAAAGCGCCTACACCAACTTCCGTCCGGGCACCGGCCCGGCGCTGGATGCCGCGGTGCTGTCGAGCTACAAGCGTGGCGAGCCGATCCTCTTCTACTACTGGTCGCCAACCCCGCTGATGGGCCAGATCGACGCAGTGAAACTGGAAGAGAAAGCGGGTGTGGACAAGAGCGTGAGCATCAAGGTCGGCCTGTCCAAGACCTTCCACGACGAAGCCCCGGAACTGGTGGCCGTGCTGGAAAAGGTCAACCTGCCGATCGACCTGCTGAACCAGAACCTGGGGCGCATGGCCAAGGAGCGCATCGAGTCGCCGAAACTGGCGAAAATCTTCCTCAAGGAACATCCTGAGGTCTGGCACGCATGGGTGAGCGAAGACGCAGCCAAGAAAATCGACGCGGCCTTGTAGGTAGAGCCTTCCCGGCTGCCTGAGCGGCAGCCGCGAGCTGTACCGCAACCCATTTGATCGAGAGCCTCTTATGTTTCCTGAAAGCTTCACCTTTTCCATCGCCGACTGGGTCAACGGCTGGGTCGACGCCCTGGTGACCAACTACGGCGACGTGTTCCGCCACATCTCCGACACCCTGCTGTGGGCCATCGTCAACCTCGAAGGCCTGCTGCGCCTGGCGCCCTGGTGGCTGATGCTGGCGATCGTCGGCGGCATCGCCTGGCATTCGACCCGCAAGCTGGTGACCACCGCGGTGATCGTCGGCCTGCTGTTCCTGGTCGGTGCCGTCGGCCTGTGGGATAAGCTGATGCAGACCCTGGCGCTGATGCTGGTGGCGACCTTCATTTCGGTGCTGATCGGCATTCCCCTGGGGATCCTCTCGGCGCGCAGCGACCGCCTGCGTTCGGTGCTGATGCCGCTCCTGGACATCATGCAGACCATGCCGAGCTTCGTGTACCTGATCCCGGTGCTGATGCTGTTCGGCCTGGGCAAGGTGCCGGCGATCTTCGCCACCGTGATCTACGCCGCGCCGCCGCTGATCCGCCTGACCGACTTAGGCATTCGCCAGGTCGACGGCGAAGTCATGGAAGCGATCAACGCCTTCGGCGCCAACCGCTGGCAGCAACTGTTCGGCGTGCAACTGCCGCTGGCCCTGCCGAGCATCAT
>NZ_JBNNVU010000174.1:0-4211 GCF_050280705.1 Pseudomonas sp. NPDC089530
TGCACGCCGGCCAGTTCGGCGGCCTGCAACACCAGTTCGTCTTCGACGTAACGCGCGCCGGAGGTCAGGTTGTCGCGCAGGGTGCCGGCCAGCAGGCGTTCGCGGTGTTCTTCGAGGCTGTCGGGCTTCATGACGTTTTCGATGGCGCTGCGTTTCTGGGCGATTTCCAGTTCGCTGTAGCCGTTGGCGCGCTTGAAGGCGATGTGCAGGTCGGTGAGCAGCGCGTGCTCCTCGGGGTCGTTGAAGCGCAGCTTCTCCGAGAGGATCAGCGCACCGCCGGGCAGCAGCGCCTGGCGAATGCGCCCGAGCAGCGCCAGGCGCTGTTCGGGGGCGATGAATTGCAGGGTGAAGTTCAGCGCCACCACCGAGGCCGGCTGGAACTCCAGGGCCAGGATGTCGCCTTCGATCACCTGCACCGGCAGCAGCTCCTGGAACATCGAGTCCTGGCCGTTGAGGTACTCGCGGCAGCGCTCGACCATGGCCGTGGAGTTATCCACCGCGATCACCCGGCAGCCGTCGGTGCGCACGTGGCGGCGCAGGGCCTGGGTCACCGCGCCGAGGGATGAACCCAGGTCGTAGAGCACGCTGCCCGGCTGGGCGAACTGGGCGGCGAGCACGCCGAGGTTCTCGACAATGGTCGGGTAACCCGGCACCGAGCGCTTGATCATGTCCGGGAACACCCGCACCACATCCTCGTTGAAGGCGAAGTCTGGCACCTGGGCCAGGGGCTGGGCGAAAAGGCGGTCGGGTTCTTTGCTCACGGCGGTTCCAGCGGTGGAGATAGAAAGAGGGGCGGCATTTTAGCCAAGTTGGCGCGGCGATGCGCGTTCTGTCTGATAAAGCGCGGCTGGATACGCCGGCTTTTGTAGCCGCTGCCGAGCCCTAGCGAGGCTGCGATCGGTAGCGCAGCTACCGCCGCGGTCCTTCAGACAAAAAACATGGGCAGGTTTGGCGAGGACTGTGTCCTCGATCGCAGCCTCGCTGGAGCTCGGCAGCGGCTACAGGTCAGCGGGGTTTCTGGCTGAAGGCCGACGCGGCGATGCCCCATTGCCCCAGCCAGTAGCTGAGGATGATCAGGTAGGGCGCGGCATCGAAGGCCACCACGAAGCGACTGATGCCGATGATGCTGTCGGAGAACACGAAGGCCAGGGCGCCGGCCGCGGCCAGTTGCGCCGAGCGCTTGGGCACGCTGCCGCCCAGGCGCGCCAGGGCCCGCCAGAGCATGGCGCTGATGGCCAGGCCGTAGACGATCACCGGCACCAGCAGTGGGCCGAGGTTGTGGCTGATCAGAATGCCCAGCAGCACCGCCCCGGCCCCGAGGGCCAGCAGCAGGGGCGCCGGCGCCAGGCGCCGGCAATCGCTGGTGTAGGCCTTGAGGTAGGCCAGGTGGGCGATCAGGAACGCCCCGAGGCCGAACACGAACAGGTCGGCGGGCCAGGCCAGCAGCACGTCGCCGAGCAGCGAGAACAGCAGGCCGAGGCCGATCCAGCGGCGATAGTCGCTGGGCGGCGCGTCGTGCAGCCAGCCGAGCAGGGCCAGCACCGGCAGCGGCTTGACCAGCAGGCACAGCAGGGTGGCGTGGATGCTCAGGCCGTAGAGGAAGGTCGCCGCGCCCATCAGCGCCAGGATCAGCCAGCCCATGTCATTTGACCGAAATAGTGCAGTCGAAGGCTTTCACCGGCGCGACTTCCGGGGCCCAGGGTTGCTGATAGGTCAGCACCAGGCGCCCGGTGCCGGCGGCGAACGCCTGGAAGCGCCAGGTGGATTGACCGCCGCTGCCCACCAGGCCGCTGTCTTCGGGGTTGCTGTAGACCTCGGGGCTGACCTTGCGCAACACGCCGCCGGCCGAGTCCTGGATCGCCCAGCGATAGCCCGTGGTCGGGTTGCTCGGCAGGGTCAGGATCAGGTTCTGCCCGTTGCTCAGTTGCACGGGGCATTCGCTCTGGTTCTCGACCGTGACGTTTTGCTTGGGTTGGCTGGCGCAGGCGGTCAGCAGGGCAAGGCTGAGGGGCAGAAACAGACGAATCGGCGACATGGGTCAGAAAGCTCCGGTCATGGCAAAGGGCGAGCATAACCGAAGATGGAGAAATGTGTGGCGGGGCAGGGCTGTTGTAGGAGCGAAGCTTGCTCGCGATAGAGACGACGCGGAGTCTCTGTGATGCCGCGTCATCGTTCATCGCGGGCAAGCCTCGCTCCTACAGGGGCAGGTTTAGAACAGCACCTTGGCCACATCGGCGAAACGCTTGGCGAAATGCACGGTGATGCCTTCCTTGAGGTAGTCCGGCAGCTCTTCGAAGTGCCCGCGGTTGGCTTCCGGCAGGATCAGCTCGTAGAGCTTCTGCCGGCGCGCCGCGATGACTTTCTCCCGCACCCCGCCGATGGGCAGGACGTGCCCGGTCAGGGTCAGCTCGCCGGTCATGGCCACGCCTTTTTTCGGCGGCTGGCTGCGGGCCAGGGACAGCAGGGCGCTGGCCATGGTCACCCCGGCGCTCGGGCCGTCCTTGGGCGTGGCGCCTTCCGGCACGTGCAGGTGGACGAAGGCCTCGTCGAAGAACTTGGCGTCGCCGCCGAACTGCTTGAGGTGCGAGGTGACATAGCTGTAGGCGATTTCCGCCGACTCCTTCATCACATCGCCCAGTTGCCCGGTGAGCTTGAAGCCCCGGTTGAGGGTATGGATCCGCGTGGCTTCGATCGGCAGCGTGGCGCCGCCCATGCTGGTCCAGGCCAGGCCGGTGATCACCCCGGTGCCGCTGAGCACCTGCTCGTTGCGGAACACCGGCATGCCCAGGGAGGCTTCCAGGTCTTTGGGGCCGAGCTTGATCACCGCGTCCGGTTCTTCCAGCAGTCGCACCACGGCCTTGCGCACCAGTTTGCCCAGCTGTTTTTCCAGCTGGCGCACGCCGGCCTCGCGGGCGTAGCCCTCGATCACCGCGCGCAGTGCCGCGTCGCTGATGCTCAGGCTGGCCTTGGACACGCCGGCCTTTTCCAGCTGCTTGGGCCACAGGTGGCGTTTGGCGATGGCCAGTTTTTCCTCGGTGATGTAGCCCGACAGGCGAATCACTTCCATGCGGTCCAGCAACGGGCCGGGAATCGAGTCCAGGGTGTTGGCGGTGCAGACGAACAGCACTTTCGACAGGTCCAGGCGCAGGTCCAGGTAATGGTCGAGGAATTCCACGTTCTGTTCCGGGTCGAGGGTCTCCAGCAGCGCCGAGGCCGGATCGCCCTGGTAGCTCTGGCCCATCTTGTCGATCTCGTCGAGCATGATCACCGGGTTCATCACTTCGACGTCTTTCAGCGCCTGCACCAGCTTGCCCGGCAGGGCGCCGATGTAGGTGCGGCGGTGGCCCTTGATCTCGGCTTCATCACGCATGCCGCCGACGCTGAAGCGATAGAACGGCCGGCCCAGGGACTCGGCGATGGATTTGCCGACGCTGGTCTTGCCCACGCCGGGGGGGCCCACCAGCAGCACGATGGAACCGCTGATCTCGCCCTTGTAGGCGCCGACCGCGAGGAATTCGAGAATCCGGCTCTTGATGTCGTCGAGCCCGGCGTGGTGCTGGTCCAGCACCTTGCGCGCGTGCTTGAGGTCGAGCTTGTCTTCGCCGTACACGCCCCAGGGCACCGCGGTGGCCCACTCCAGGTAGTTGCGGGTGACCGCGTACTCCGGCGAGCCGGTTTCGAGGATCGACAGCTTGTTCATCTCCTCCTCGATGCGTTTCTGCGCCTGGGGCGGCAGCACCTTGCCCTCCAGGCGCTGCTCGAATTGTTCGATGTCAGCGCTGCGATCGTCTTTGGTCAGGCCCAGCTCCTGCTGGATGACCTTGAGCTGTTCCTTGAGGAAGAACTCGCGTTGGTGCTCGCCGATCTTGCGGTTGACCTCGGCGGAAATCTCTTTCTGCAGGCGCGCGACCTCGACTTCCTTGCGCAGCATCGGCAGGACTTTTTCCATGCGCTTGAGCATCGGCACGCAGTCGAGCACTTCCTGCAGTTCGCTGCCGGTGGCCGAGGTCAGCGCAGCGGCGAAGTCGGTCAGCGGCGACGGGTCGTTGGGGCTGAAGCGGTTGAGGTAGTTCTTCAACTCTTCGCTGTACAGCGGATTGAGCGGCAGCAGTTCCTTGATACCTGTCGATCCATATCGTGTCCACCGCCCGCGACCTGAGCAAGTTGCTGCTGGAGGCGCGCAAGTACCCGGTGCTCAGCGAGCTGAGCAC
>NZ_JBNNVU010000175.1:0-4195 GCF_050280705.1 Pseudomonas sp. NPDC089530
CGAGATGGAAGTTCGTGACCTGCTGTCCACCTACGACTTCCCGGGCGATGACACTCCAATCATCATCGGTTCGGCTCGTATGGCGCTGTCAGCGACTGGTCCGGGTACATCGATTCCGCGGAGTTGTTGTCCGCTGCAACCTGCCAGCCCGACAGGTAGATCGCCTGGATACCGGCTTTGACTTGTTGTACGGCCTGGCCGCCGGTCAGGGCGCCCATGCAGTTGACGAAATCTTTCTCAGGACGGAAGGACGGTTTGGCACCCTGGGTCACCAGGTTCCAGAGCTTCTCGGCGCCCATGCGTGCCAGGGTGTGCTCAGGTTGAACCGAGCCACGCAGACGGACAACGTCGGCAGCGGAGTAAGTGCGAGTCACGCCTTTCCAGCGCGGGTTTTCAGCCCAGTCTTTTTCAAGGGCTGCAATTTGCTGTTCGCGTGTCAGTGCCATGGAGATAAACCTCGTCGCGTCTTGTGTGAAAAGTCGTTCTTGGGCGGAAAATTCCGACTCACCAGCTACACAGGGTTGAAGGTGCGTAATTGGCTGCTCGCTGACCAGAAGCTTAGGCGGTCAAGTCGGATTGGCGCAGATGGCGACGGGTGAACGATGGGCTCAAGGGGGAAAGTGAGCAGGTAAGGCCAGCTGTCGGGCGCAGTCGGGTGTCGTGGACCTTCATGCGAGCCATCAGTGTGTTGCCGTTCTACCTAATTAGCTTCCGTCCCTCGGGACAACCTCGTTCCAGTCGCAATCTCGTCAAACACACCTTGTGGGCGGTACAGACACGAATCGGCTCAGGTGGGTGGGTTAGAGCGCGATCCGAAGGCCCTGGCCAGGGCCCCTGATTAGCGGGAGCGAGGCCATCATGCCTTCGGTTTTTTGGCTCGTCAAACGTTTTGTAGTGCTTTTTTTTAAGTACTACATCTTTGGTCTAATACGACTAATCAGTCAGTTTTCGGTGCTTTAGTCCAAGGCGTCGACTTTCACCCGCAGCGTCATGTCATCCCGGCTCTGAGTCGAGTAGCTGCGGGTTAGAGCCTGTTTGTCGGCCTGGTTCTGGTGATTGACGCCCGCCACGGTGATCCACTCGCCCAGGCGACCGCTGACGGTTGTGTCGGTACTTTGTACGTTCACTACATCGGGACGATCCTGGCTCATGCGGTCACGATTGGTACTGATGCTCAGGTGAACGGTCTCACCGGTGACGCTGGCAGTGACATAGAAACCCTGGGTGACATTGCGGTATTGAGTCTGGCTTTGCAGGTGGGCGTAGTTGTTGGGCAGGTATTGCGGCTGGCCGGAGGTGTTGCTCTGGTTGGGCAGGCCGGTGTAGGCATCGGTCTGGGTGGTGGTCACCGGCACGCTCTGGCCGACCTGGATCAGCGCCGGTATGCCTTCGCTGGCCTGAATCTGCTGAATGCCACCGTCACGGCTTGTGGTGCTGTGGGTGATGATTCGGGTTTGCGGCGCGCGGTTGTCCTGGGTGTTGTTTTCGCTGGTGTCGACGGTGATCAGCAGGCGCTTGGCGGGGGTGTCCAGTTGGGCGACGAAGGCTCGCAGTTCCTCGATTTTCTCGGGCTCGGCATTGACGATCAACTGGTTGCCATAGGCGCTGACCTTGCCATCCCTGCCGAGAAAGTTCTGCGCGACGGGCAGCAGGTCGGCGCTGGTGCGGTTGTTCAGGGGCACGATCTCGGTGGCCGCGGTGACTGAAAAGCTGGCAGTCAGCAGCAGTGTCGTGAGCAGGGTGCGTAGGGACATGTCCGTTATCTCCGCTGGGGGTGGAAGCCTTGAGTTTGACAGTTTGTCGGCTCGCGGTGGGGCAAGTTGAATCGCGGGCAGCAAAACGCCCCGGCATCCTCGGGTCCAGCTTAGCTTGCTGGGTTTGCGGATGGCGGGGCGTTTCAGGGCGCTTTCCGTAGGAGCAGCCGGTCGACGCTCGATTGCTCGCGATGCAGTCGATGCGGTTGCGAAACCGAAAGATCCATCGCGAGCAAGCTCGCGCCTATGGGAAAGGCTTTTTCAGGCGCTGTTGCGGACCATGTCGACGTGAGGAATGCCGACTTCCAGGAATTCCTCGCTGACGATGCTGAAGCCCAGGCGCTCATAGAAGGCCGTGGCTTGCACCTGGGCGCTGAGCGTCAGCTGCTTGAGGCCGCGTTTCTCGGCCTCGCCGATCACGGCCTGCATCAATGCATCGCCGACCTTCAGGCCGCGCCAGTCCTTGAGGACCGATACCCGGCCGACTTCCCCGGCGGGCAGCAGGCGGGCTGTGCCGATCGGAAAGTCGCCTTCGAGCGCGAGAAAGTGCACCGCGCTGTCGTCGTCGGCGTCCCACTCCAGCTCGGGCGGGACGGATTGCTCGACGATGAATACCGCTTCACGAATGCGCCGGATCTCGGCGTTATCCTTTTGCCAGTCTGCGACACGTACGTGAATCTTATTCATCGGCAAATCCCAGGCTTCCTTGCTTGACCAGTTCGCACAGCAGGCTGCGGCCGTCGTCGTCCGCCAGCCATGGACCGAGGTTGTCGGCATGCAGGGCGTCGGCGGCGCAGATCATTTTCAGCAGTTCGCGCAGCTTGCCCGGCAGGTAACGGCTCTGGCCGCTGGCGAACAGCAGCAGATCGTCGTCGACTTCGGACCAGGCCAGGCGTGCACTCGGGTTGCGGATCAGGATCGCGCCTTGTTCGAGGCTGCCCAGCAGGTCCTCTTCTTCCAGCTCGGGGCCGACTACCAGTTCCGGATAGCGCGGTTCGGTCATGAACTGGCCGAACCAGGTCAGCAGCATGCGCTCGTCGCTCATGTGCTCGGACAGCAGGCCCTTGAGGCGGTCGAGGGCGTCGTGCTGGATCTGGTGCGGATCGCCGGCCGGCTGGGCGTCGGCGTCGGTGTAGCGCTCTTCGTCCGGCAGGTACTGGCTGAGGAAGTCGGTGAAGTGGGTCAGCACTTCGGCAGCGCTCGGGGCGCGGAAGCCGACCGAGTAGGTCATGCAGTCGTCGACCGCGACGCCGTAATGGGCCAGGCGTGGCGGCAGGTAGAGCATGTCGCCGGGTTCCAGAACCCATTCGGCGATTTCTTCGAATTCCGCCAGGATGCGCAGGTCGGCGTGTTTCAGCAGCGGGCTCTCGGCGTTGCACATCTGGCCGATTTTCCAGTTGCGCTTGCCATGGCCCTGCAGCAGGAACACGTCGTAGTTATCGAAGTGCGGGCCAACGCTGCCGCCGGGCGCGGCAAAGCTGATCATCACATCGTCGATCCGCCAGCTGGGCAGGAAGCGGAAGTGCTCCAGCAGCTCGGCGACTTCCGGCACGAACTGGTCGACGGCCTGGACCAGCAGGGTCCAGTCGCGCTCCGGCAGCTTGCCGAACTCGTCCTCGGCGAAGGGGCCGCGGCGCATTTCCCAGGGCTGGGCGCCATGCTCGAGCACCAGGCGCGATTCGACTTCCTCTTCCAGGGCCAGGCCGGCCAGTTCGTTGGCGTCGATCGGGCTTTCGAAGTCGGGCAGGGCCTGACGGATCAGCAGGGGCTTTTTCTGCCAGTAGTCACGCAGGAATTCCCGTGCGCTGATGCCGCCCAAAAGTTGAAGAGGAATATCAGGATTCATGTGTAACCTATTGAAAAAATGCACTTTTCATACGGGAATAAAAACGCCCGGCGCTGCCGGGCGTCAAGGTCTTGCCATCGATCAGATGCGTTTGGCTTGCGCCACGGCATTGCCGATGTAGCTGGCCGGGGTGAGCTTTTTCAGCTCGGCCTTGGCGGCTTCAGGCATTTCCAGCCCATCGATGAAGGTCAGCAGCGCTTGCGGGCTGATGCCCTTGCCGCGCGTCAGTTCCTTGAGCTTTTCGTACGGGTTTTCGATGTTGTAGCGACGCATCACGGTCTGGATCGGCTCGGCCAGGACTTCCCAGCAGGCGTCCAGGTCCTCGGCGATCTTCTGGGCGTTGAGCTCCAGTTTGCTGATGCCTTTGAGGCTGGCTTCGTAGGCGATCACGCTGTGGGCGAAACCGACGCCCAGGTTACGCAGGACGGTGGAGTCGGTCAGGTCGCGCTGCCAGCGGGAGATCGGCAGTTTGCTCGCCAGGTGCTGGAACAGTGCGTTGGCAAGGCCGGCGCTGTATTGGTGACGGGTCAGGCGCGAGCCGTTGAGGTCGATACCGCTCAACTGGCCCCCAGGTTGGTAGTGGTAGTCGAGCCGG
>NZ_JBNNVU010000176.1:0-4154 GCF_050280705.1 Pseudomonas sp. NPDC089530
ACAGCTACTACGACACCCTGCTGCAATACCTGCAGAACGGCATCGCCTTGCCCGCCGAACCGGCCGGTCTGATCCTGCCGTCCAGCGCCGGTGCGTACCGACCACCCCGGAGCGCAAGAACGGCATCAGCGCCATCGTCGATCAGGTCTCGCGCTTGCAGGTGCAGACCCTCGACGACAACTGCGACGAATACGGCATCGTCGAGTTCAAGATGAACGACGTGCGCCAGGGCATCGTTCACGTCATCGGTCCGGAGCAGGGCGCCACCTTGCCGGGCATGACCGTGGTCTGCGGCGACTCCCACACCTCGACCCACGGTGCCTTTGGCGCTTTGGCCCACGGTATCGGCACTTCCGAGGTCGAGCACGTGCTCGCCACCCAGTGCCTGGTCGCCAAGAAAATGAAGAACATGCTGGTTCAGGTCGAAGGCAAGTTGCCGTTCGGCGTGACCGCCAAGGACATCGTCCTGGCCGTGATCGGCAAGATCGGCACCGCCGGCGGCAACGGCCATGCCATCGAGTTCGCCGGCAGCGCGATTCGCGACCTGTCCATCGAAGGCCGCATGACCATCTGCAACATGTCCATCGAAGCCGGTGCCCGCGTGGGCCTGGTGGCGGCGGACGAAAAGACTGTGGAATACGTCAAGGGCCGTCCGTTCGCCCCCAAAGGCGCGGAATGGGACCTCGCCGTCGCAGCCTGGAAAGACCTGGTGTCCGATGCCGATGCCACCTTCGACACCGTGGTCGAGCTGGATGCCGCGCAGATCAAGCCGCAAGTCAGCTGGGGGACTTCCCCGGAGATGGTACTGGCCGTGGATCAGAACGTGCCGGACCCGGCCAGGGAAATGGACCTGGTCAAGCGCGACTCCATCGTCCGTGCCTTGAAATACATGGGCTTGACCGCCAACCAGGCGATCACCGACATCCAGCTGGACCGGGTCTTCATCGGTTCCTGCACCAACTCGCGGATCGAAGACCTGCGCGCCGCGGCCGTCATCGCCAAGGGCCGCAAGGTGGCCTCGACCATCAAGCAGGCCATCGTGGTGCCGGGTTCGGGCCTGGTGAAGGCCCAGGCGGAGGCGGAAGGCCTGGACAAGATCTTCCTGGAGGCGGGTTTCGAATGGCGTGAGCCGGGTTGCTCGATGTGCCTGGCGATGAACCCGGACCGCCTGGAGTCCGGCGAGCATTGCGCCTCGACCTCGAACCGCAACTTCGAAGGTCGGCAGGGCGCCGGTGGCCGTACCCACCTGGTCAGCCCGGCCATGGCCGCCGCGGCCGCCGTCAGCGGTCGTTTCGTCGACGTCCGTGAATTGATCTAAGGAGCGCAGCATGAAAGCTTTCACCCAGCACACCGGTCTTGTCGCGCCTTTGGATCGTGCCAACGTCGACACCGATCAGATCATTCCCAAGCAGTTCCTCAAGTCGATCAAGCGCACCGGTTTCGGCCCGAACCTGTTCGACGAGTGGCGTTACCTGGATGTCGGCCAGCCGTACCAGGACAACTCCAAACGCCCGCTGAACCAGGACTTCGTGCTCAACGCCGAGCGTTACCAGGGCGCCAGCGTGCTGCTGGCCCGGGAAAACTTCGGCTGCGGCTCCAGCCGCGAGCACGCGCCCTGGGCGCTGGAAGAGTATGGTTTTCGCAGCATCATCGCGCCGAGCTATGCCGACATCTTCTTCAACAACAGCTTCAAGAACGGCTTGCTGCCGATCATCCTGAGCGACGCGGAAGTCGACGAGCTGTTCCAGCAGGTCGAGGCCGAGCCGGGATATCAGTTGCAGATCGACCTGCAAGCCCAGGCCGTGACCCGTCCCGATGGCAAGGTGCTGAAGTTCGAGATCGATGCGTTCCGCAAGCATTGCCTGCTCAACGGCCTGGACGATATCGGCCTGACCTTGCAGGACGGCGACGCGATCGCGGCCTTCGAGGCCAAGCACCGCGCCAGCCAGCCCTGGTTGTTCCGCGACGCCTGAGGTCGGCTTTGGCGGGCGGGTAGCTCTGCTCCTACCGGATGTACCTTGTCCTGGTAGGAGCGAGCGGGCGGCGATCCGACTTGCCCGCGATGACGGCGCAGCAGGCAACTTACGGCTCAAGACTCCATTAAGGACATCACCATGACCAGCAATGCCCATAGCCAAGTGGTACAAAAGCAATTCGGTGAACAGGCTTCGGCCTATCTGAGCAGCGCCGTACATGCTCAAGGCGCCGAGTTCACACTGCTGCAGGCCGAGCTGGCGGGGCATGGCGATGCGCGGGTGCTGGATCTGGGGTGTGGCGCCGGTCATGTCAGTTTCCATGTGGCACCGCTGGCCAGGGAGGTCGTGGCCTACGACCTCTCGCAACAGATGCTCGATGTGGTGGCGGGCGCGGCGGTCGAGCGCGGGCTGGGTAATATCAGTACCGTGCGGGGGGCCGCCGAGCACCTGCCGTTCGCCGATGGCGAGTTCGATTTCGTCTTCAGTCGTTATTCGGCTCACCACTGGAGCGATCTGGGCCTGGCCCTGCGGGAAGTGCGCCGGGTATTGAAGCCTGGCGGCGTGGCGGCGTTCATCGATGTCTTGTCGCCGGGCAGCCCGCTGTTCGACACTTACCTGCAAAGCGTCGAAGTGCTGCGTGACACCAGCCATGTCCGCGACTATTCGGCGGGAGAGTGGCTGCGCCAGATCAGCGAGGCCGGCCTGCATACGCGCAGTACCGCCCGTCAGCGCCTGCGCCTGGAGTACAACTCCTGGGTCGAGCGCATGCGCACGCCCGAGCCGCTGCGCGTGGCGATTCGCCAGTTGCAGCAGGCGATGGGCAATGAAGTGCGCGAATATTTTGAGATCGAGGCCGATGGTTCGTTCAGTACAGATGTACTGGTGCTGTGGGCCGAACGCTAGAATTTTTCCGGGGGCGCCTGCGGGCGCGCCGACAGAGCAAATGAGGAAAGCATGAGCAAGCAGATTCTGATTCTCCCAGGTGACGGTATCGGTCCGGAAATCATGGCCGAGGCGGTCAAGGTGCTGGAACTGGCCAACGCCAAGTACAGCCTGGGCTTCGAGTTGAGCCACGACGTGATCGGTGGCGCCGCCATCGACAAGCACGGCGTGCCGCTGGCCGATGAGACCCTGGATCGCGCGCGGGCTGCCGACGCCGTTCTGCTGGGCGCCGTGGGCGGCCCGAAATGGGACAAGATCGAGCGCGATATCCGTCCTGAGCGTGGTCTGCTGAAGATTCGTGCGCAGTTGGGCCTGTTCGGCAACCTGCGTCCGGCGATTCTCTATCCGCAGCTGGCCGACGCTTCCAGCCTGAAGCCGGAAATCGTCTCCGGCCTGGACATCCTCATCGTTCGCGAACTGACCGGCGGTATCTACTTCGGCGCGCCCCGTGGCACCCGCGAGCTGGAAAACGGCGAGCGCCAGTCCTACGACACCCTGCCGTACAGCGAGAGTGAAATCCGTCGCATCGCTCGTGTCGGCTTCGACATGGCCCGGGTGCGCGGCAAGAAGCTGTGCTCGGTGGACAAGGCCAACGTCCTGGCGTCCAGCCAGCTGTGGCGCGAAGTGGTCGAGCAAGTGGCCAAGGACTATCCGGATGTCGAGCTGAGCCACATGTACGTGGACAACGCCGCCATGCAACTGGTGCGTGCGCCGAAGCAGTTCGACGTGATCGTCACCGACAACATGTTCGGCGACATCCTGTCCGACGAAGCTTCGATGCTCACTGGCTCCATCGGCATGCTGCCGTCGGCGTCCCTGGACGCCAACAACAAGGGCATGTACGAGCCATGTCACGGTTCGGCGCCGGACATCGCCGGGCAGGGTATCGCCAACCCGCTGGCGACCATTCTGTCGGTGTCGATGATGCTGCGTTACAGCTTCAATCTGAACGAAGCGGCGGATGCCATCGAGCAGGCCGTGAGCCGTGTGCTGGACCAGGGATTGCGCACTGGCGACATCTGGTCGGCCGGTTGCACCAGGGTGGGTACGCAGGAAATGGGCGATGCAGTAGTCGCGGCGCTGCGGAATCTGTAATCTTTCGGGCCCACCGCTCAGACGGTGGCCCACTTTTGTATAGGTGTAGTTGCGATGAAACGTGTAGGTCTGATCGGCGCCAGTGCGGACCTGTTTCCCCATCTGCTGCGCTTGAAGCAGTCGGCGGACCTGCACACCAAC
>NZ_JBNNVU010000177.1:0-4082 GCF_050280705.1 Pseudomonas sp. NPDC089530
GTCGACGTCGTATTCATGTTGCTCGACCCGCGGCGCCAGGCAGGTAAAAGCCTGTTGCGGCTGGGCCGCGTCCAGTACCCAGACCTCGCTGGTGGCGAAAATGATCCAGGCGCCGATCCTTCATGTGAATGGTGACGATCCGGAAGCCGTATTGTTCGTGACCCAGCTGGCTATCGACTACCGCATGCAGTACAAGCGCGACGTAGTGATCGATCTGGTCTGCTACCGTCGTCGCGGTCACAACGAAGCGGACGAGCCAAGCGGCACCCAGCCTCTGATGTACCAACAAATCGCCAAGCAGCGCACCACCCGTGAGCTGTATGCCGATCGTCTGGTCCAGAGCAGCGTGCTCGACGCCGAGCGTGTTCAGGCGAAAGTCGACGAATACCGCAACGCGCTGGACAACGGCCTGCACGTAGTGAAGAGCCTGGTCAAGGAACCGAACAAAGAGCTGTTCGTGGACTGGCGTCCATACCTGGGCCACGCCTGGACCGCGCGTCACGACACCACCTTCGATCTGAAGACCTTGCAGGAACTGTCCGCCAAGCTGCTGGAGCTGCCAGAAGGCTTCGTGGTTCAGCGTCAGGTCGCGAAGATCTACGAAGACCGTCAGAAGATGCAAGCCGGCGGCCTGCCGATCAACTGGGGTTATGCCGAAACCATGGCATACGCGACCCTGGCGTTCGAAGGTCACCCGATCCGCATGACCGGCCAGGACATCGGCCGCGGTACGTTCTCGCACCGCCACGCGGTTCTGCACAACCAGAAAGACGCCAGCACCTACATCCCGCTGCAACACCTGTACGACGGCCAGCCACGTTTCGACCTGTACGATTCGTTCCTGTCCGAAGAAGCCGTACTGGCGTTCGAATACGGCTACTCGACCACCACGCCAAACGCGCTGGTGATCTGGGAAGCCCAGTTCGGTGACTTCGCCAACGGTGCCCAGGTCGTGATCGACCAGTTCATCACCAGTGGCGAGCACAAGTGGGGCCGTCTCTGCGGTCTGACCATGCTGCTGCCGCACGGTTATGAAGGTCAGGGGCCGGAGCACTCCTCGGCTCGCCTGGAGCGTTACCTGCAGCTGTGCGCCGAGCACAACATCCAGGTCTGCATGCCGACCACCCCGGCACAGATCTACCACCTGCTGCGTCGTCAGGTGATTCGCCCGCTGCGCAAGCCACTGGTAGTCCTGACTCCGAAGTCGCTGCTGCGTCACAAACTGGCCATCTCGACCCTGGAAGATCAGGCGGAAGGTTCGTTCCAGACCGTTATTCCGGAAATCGATGCCCAGGATCCAAAAGACGTAGGTCGTCTGATTCTGTGCAGCGGCAAGGTCTACTACGACCTGCTGGAAAAACGCCGTGCTGAAGGCCGTGACGACATCGCCATCGTGCGTATCGAGCAGCTGTACCCATTCCCTGAGGACGACCTGATCGAAGTCCTGGCTCCGTACAAGAACCTCAAACACGTCGTTTGGTGTCAGGAAGAGCCGATGAACCAGGGTGCCTGGTACTGCAGCCAGCATCACATGCGTCGCATCATCAGCGGTCACAACAAGGCGCTCGTACTCGAGTACGCCGGTCGTGACGCTTCTGCTGCCCCAGCGTGTGGTTATGCCTCGATGCACGCCGAGCAGCAGGAAAAACTGCTGCAAGATGCTTTCACTGTTTAACGCCTTCGCGCACCTGAAACCGAATTTAAGGAACCACAGATAATGGCTATCGAGATCAAAGCCCCCACTTTCCCGGAATCGGTTGCCGATGGCACCGTTGCCACCTGGCACAAAAAACCGGGCGACGCCGTCAAGCGCGACGAACTGATCGTCGACATCGAGACCGACAAGGTCGTGCTGGAAGTTCTGGCCACCGCTGACGGCGTGCTGGGCGCTATCGTCAAGAACGAAGGCGACACCGTTCTGTCCGACGAAGTACTGGGCTCCATCGCCGAAGGCGCTGCTGCCGCTGCTCCAGCCGCTGCTGCTCCGGCTGCCGCTGCCGCCGCTGCTCCGGCCGCCGAAGGCGAAGACGATCCAATCGCTGCTCCAGCCGCGCGCAAGCTGGCTGAAGAGAACGGCATCAACATCGCTTCCGTTGCCGGTACCGGCAAAGGCGGTCGTGTGACCAAGGAAGACGTGGTTGCAGCGGTTGCTGCCAAGAAAGCCGCTCCGGCTGCCGCGCCTGCCAAGGCTGCAGCTCCAGCCGCCGCTGCTCCAGTGTTCGCTGCCGGCGACCGCGTTGAGAAGCGCGTGCCGATGACCCGTCTGCGTGCCAAGGTTGCCGAGCGTCTGGTCGAAGCCCAGTCGAACATGGCGATGCTGACCACCTTCAACGAAGTCGACATGACCGAAGTCATGGCCCTGCGTTCGAAGTACAAGGATCTGTTCGAGAAGTCCCACAACGGCGTACGCCTGGGCTTCATGTCGTTCTTCGTCAAGGCTGCCACCGAAGCGCTGAAGCGTTTCCCGGCGGTCAATGCTTCGATCGACGGCTCCGACATCGTTTACCACGGCTACGCCGACATCGGTGTTGCCGTGTCCAGCGATCGCGGCCTGGTGGTTCCGGTTCTGCGTAACGCCGAACTGATGAGCCTGGCTGAAATCGAAGGCGGCATCGCCACCTTCGGCAAGAAAGCCCGCGACGGCAAGCTGTCGATGGAAGAGATGACCGGCGGTACCTTCACCATCACCAACGGTGGTACTTTCGGTTCGATGATGTCGACTCCGATCGTCAACCCGCCACAAGCAGCAATCCTGGGCATGCACAACATTCTGCAGCGCCCTATGGCGATCAACGGTCAGGTGGTCATCCGTCCGATGATGTACCTGGCTCTGTCCTACGATCACCGTTTGATCGACGGCAAAGAAGCAGTGACTTTCCTGGTTACCATCAAGAACCTGTTGGAAGACCCGGCTCGTCTGCTGCTGGATATCTGATTTCGTAGCCTGGGCCGATCAGCGATGATCGGCCTTTCGCCGAAACGAACAGCTTCGTCCCACGACGGCCTCCACAAGGGGCCGTCCGGTTTGATTCGAGAAGGAATGACACATGACTCAGAAATTCGACGTGGTAGTGATTGGCGCAGGCCCTGGCGGCTATGTAGCCGCCATTAAAGCTGCGCAACTCGGCCTCACGACTGCCTGCATCGAGAAATATACCGACAAGGAGGGCAAGCTGGCCCTCGGCGGTACTTGCCTGAACGTCGGCTGCATCCCTTCCAAGGCGCTGCTGGACAGCTCCTGGAAATTCCACGAAGCCCAAGACGGTTTCGCGATCCACGGCATCAGCCACTCCGGCGTGTCCATGGACGTCCCGGCGATGGTCGGCCGCAAAGCCAACATCGTGAAAAACCTGACCAGCGGTGTTGCCACCCTGTTCAAGGCCAACGGCGTGACCTCCATCCAGGGCCACGGCAAACTGCTGGCCGGCAAGAAAGTCGAAGTCACCAAGCCTGACGGCTCGGTGGAAGTGATCGAAGCCGAGAACGTCATCCTGGCGCCAGGCTCCCGTCCAATCGACATTCCACCGGCTCCGGTCGATCAGAAAGTGATCGTCGACTCCACCGGTGCCCTGGAATTCCAAGCCGTACCAAAACGCCTGGGCGTGATCGGTGCTGGCGTGATCGGTCTGGAACTGGGTTCGGTATGGTCCCGTCTGGGCGCTGAAGTGACCGTCCTGGAAGCCCTGGACACCTTCCTGATGGCTGCCGACACCGCAGTCTCCAAGGAAGCGCTGAAAACCCTGACCAAGCAGGGTCTGGACATCAAGCTGGGCGCTCGCGTCACCGGCTCCAAGGTCAACGGCGAAGAAGTGGTCGTGACTTACACCGATGCCAACGGCGAACAGAACATCACTTTCGACAAGCTGATCGTTGCCGTTGGTCGCCGTCCGGTGACCACTGATCTGCTGGCTGCCGACTGCGGCGTGACCCTCGACGAGCGTGGTTTCGTGCACGTTGACGATCACTGCGCCACCACCGTACCGGGCGTCTACGCTATTGGTGACGTGGTTCGCGGCATGATGCTGGCGCACAAGGCCTCGGAAGAGGGCATCATGGTCGTCGAGCGCATCAAGGGCCACAAG
>NZ_JBNNVU010000178.1:0-3937 GCF_050280705.1 Pseudomonas sp. NPDC089530
AACCGGCGGCGGGCGGCAGCGCGGAGCTGCTGGAAGCCGACTATGTGCTGGTGGCTATCGGGCGCCGGCCTTATACCTCCGGCCTGGGCCTGGAGTGATCGCCTGACGGATCCACCAGGTGGCATAGGTCGAGAACTTGTAGCCACGGCGGTATTCGAACTTGTCTACCGCTTTCATCAAGCCGATGTTGCCTTCCTGGATCAGGTCGAGGAACTGCAAGCCACGGTTGGTGTACTTCTTGGCGATGGAGATCACCAGACGCAAGTTGGCTTCGACCATCTCTTTCTTCGCGCGACGGGCCTTGGCCTCGCCGATCGACATGCGACGGTTGATGTCCTTGATCTCGACGATCGTCAGGCCGGTTTCGGCCTCGAGCGCAGTCAGCTTCTGCTGGCAACGGATGATGTCCGGTTGCAGGCGGCCGATGGCTTCGGCGTACTTGGCCTTGCCTTTGGCCAGGGCGTCGGACCAGCTTTCGTCCACTTCATTGCCAGGGAACTGGCGCAGGAAGTCGGCACGTGGCATGCGGGCATCGCGGACGCAGAGTTGCATGATCGCGCGCTCTTGCTGGCGCAGGCGATCCAGGGCGCTGCGAACACGTTCGACCAGGGCTTCGAATTGCTTCGGAACCAGCTTGATCGGCATGAACAGTTCGGCCAGCACCAGCATTTCGGCCAGGGCCTGCTTGTGTTCACGACCGTGCTTTTTCAGCGCCTTGCGAGTGATTTCCATCTGCTCGGCAACGGCGCCGAAGCGCTGGGCCGCGATGATCGGATCCGGGCCGCTTTCGGCTTCTTCTTCGTCGTCACTGGCTTCGGCGTCTTCGTCATCGTTGTCGTCGTCCGCTTTTGCGGCCTTGGAGTCGACAGGCGGCGGCACTTCGGCGGCAGGCGGCGTGATGCCGTCGTCCGGGTCGATGTAACCGCTCAGGACGTCGGACAGGCGACCACCTTCGGTGGTGACGCGATTGTATTCGGAGAGGATGTGCTCGACCGTGCCAGGGAAGTGCGCGATTGCGCCCATCACTTCACGGATGCCCTCTTCGATACGCTTGGCGATTTCGATTTCGCCTTCACGTGTGAGCAGCTCTACCGTGCCCATTTCGCGCATGTACATACGCACTGGGTCGGTAGTGCGACCAATGTCGGTTTCCACAGCCGCCAACGCTGCGGCGGCTTCTTCAGCTGCTGCTTCGTCGGTATCGGCTTCGGCCAACAAAAGGGCATCCGCATCCGGAGCACTCTCGAATACGTTGATCCCCATGTCGTTGATCATGCGGATGATGTCTTCCACCTGTTCCGGATCTGAAATATCCTCCGGCAGGTGGTCGTTGACCTCCGCGTAAGTCAGGTAACCCTGCTCACGACCACGGCTGATCAACTCTTTGAGGCGAGACTGCTGTTGCGCTTTTCCGGACATAACACCCTATCCACTGAAGGTCTTGGCGGGCAAAAAACAAGCCGAGGATTATACCCGAGCTATGACCTCACGCGCCAGTTGAGGTCGGGTTTGATGCGGGAACATTGCGTTTTAAAAGCTCAAGTAGCTGAATTTTTTCTTCGCCACTCAACTCGCTTTGACGCGATTTCCTAAGAAGTTGTTCCAAAACACGCTCACGTTGACGAGCGGACAAGCTTTTAATGGTGTCGAAAAACTGTTGTTCAAGGTTGTCGCCCTCAATCAGCCACTCCTTTTCCGCCAGCGCCTTGATCAGGCGGCCCTGTTCGGTGCCGTGCCAACGCGCCAGGAGCTGATGAATAGAGCGTAGCTTAGGATTTTTCTGAACGGCTTCGATCAGGGCGACCAGCAGCTGGGTATTGGTGTTGTCGTCGGCGGCAAAATGCCCGGCGTCTTCAACTTTTTCAGCCAGTTGCGGGTGATGCAGCAGTGTTCGAAGGGCTGACAATGTCGGGGGTTCAACGGCGGCCGGAATGCGCGGGGCACGTGGCTGATCGCGGTCGCCGTTACGCTTGCCCTTTTTGTCCCAAGGTTTGTTTTCCCACTTTTTACCGCCCGAACCGCCTTTTTTCGGCGTCCATTCCTGTTGCGGCACGTAGGCTTCTTGCGGCTCGTGGTAGTCCGCGAAGTCTGGCATCGCGTCGTAGTCGATGCCGGCGTCGTATATCGGAGGCGCCTCTGGCGGTGCGTTGTGCGCCAGCTGACTGACGGTCTCGTTGTTGAGTCCGGTGATCTCGCTGAGGCGCTGGCGCATCAGGGTCCGCAGATTGGCCCCCGGAACCTTGTCGATCAAGGGGGCAGCCAGGGTGGCCAAGTGGGCCTTGCCCTCGAGGGAGCGCGGATCGGCTTCGTCGGTCAGTTGCTGGAAGAAGTAGTCGGCCAGCGGTTGCGCGTGTTGATTGATGCGGGCGCGAAAGGCGTCCGTACCCTCGGAGCGGACCAGGGTGTCTGGGTCTTCGCCTTCGGGAAGAAACAGAAAGCGCGCCCGACGACCGTCCTGCAGGCTGGAAAGGGTCGCCTCCAGTGCGCGCCAAGCGGCCTTGCGCCCGGCCTGGTCGCCGTCGAAGCAGAACAGGACGCTGGGCACGATGCGGAACAGGCGCTTGAGGTGTTCTTCGCTAGTGGCGGTGCCCAGGGTTGCGACAGCGTTGCGCAGACCCTGCTGGGCGAGAGCGATTACGTCCATATAACCTTCGACGACGATGATTTCGTCGAGGTTGCGGTTGTTCTTGCGGGCTTCGAACAGGCCGTAAAGCTCCTGGCCCTTGTGAAACACTGGGGTTTCCGGCGAGTTCAGGTACTTCGGCTTGTCGTCGCCCAGTACGCGGCCACCAAAGGCGATGATCCGGCCGCGGCTGTCGCGGATCGGAAACATCACTCGGTCGCGGAAGCGGTCGTAGCGCTTGCCGGTTTCGGCGTTTTCGATCAGCAGGCCGGCGTCGATCATGGCTTTCTGCTGCAGGGTGTCGCTGCTCAGGTGCTTGAACAGGTTGTCCCAGCCAGGTGGAGCGAAGCCGAGGCCGAAATCGCGGGCGATCTCGCCGGTCAGGCCGCGGCCTTTGAGGTAGTCGACCGCTGCCTTGCGGGCCGGGTGGCTTTTCAGGGCCTGGCGATAGTAGTCCGCGGCGGCGGTGAGCAGCGGGTAGAGCGGCGAATCGGTCGGTTGCCGGGGCTTGTGCGAGCGCCCGCTTTCCTCGCGGGGGACTTCCATGCCGGCGGCTTTGGCCAATTCCTCGACCGCCTGGGGAAAGTCCAGGTTGTCGTGGTCCATGATGAAGCCGAGGGCATTCCCGCCTGCGCCGCAGCCGAAGCAGTAGTAGAACTGCTTGTCGGGGCTGACACTGAAGGAGGGGGTCTTTTCCTTGTGGAACGGGCAGCAGGCGGTGAAGTTCTTGCCGGCTTTCTTCATCTGCAGGCGCGAGCTGACGACATCGACTATGTCGGTGCGGTTCAGAAGGTCGTCAATAAAGCTCTGGGGAATCAGCCCGGCCATGGCGTTCTCGTCATCACTGCGCGAAAGGAATGGACCCATGCGAAGGCTTCGAAAGTGGGCTGTTCGAGACGCAACGGCTGTGCGTTCGACCCTCTGTCGTGGGCTTGATCGCTATCGGGAAGTGTATCTGCCGAAAGTCCACTGACGTTAGTTCCAATCAGTCTTCGACTATTTGAAGGTGTTGCTCTGATCCAACAGCTCGCGGATGGCTCACAAGCGGGCGCTGGGGAAGGGCGCCTTGGGCCGAGTCTGTTGATAATCAGAAAAGTGTGCTCGTCAGTAGCCTTGGAAGGCTCGTCAGAAGAGACGTGCACTGCTGGCAGAAGCCAGGTCTGACGTGATGAAGCGGATTGTCTCAGCCGCTTGCGCGACGTTGACGGTGAAGCATCAAACGACCCGATCAATCACGCGATGGTCGAGGTGATCAACCATATCGGTCATGTGATGGGCAAACGCACGATTGCCGAGTTTGTCGAAACGCCGCAG
>NZ_JBNNVU010000179.1:0-3825 GCF_050280705.1 Pseudomonas sp. NPDC089530
AGGTGAAACGGGTTAGCAAGCGCTGGGTGTTTTGCATCGGTGGGCGACGTCCACTATCTTGGCTGGGACACCGTAAACCCCGATCATACCCGCATTAAGAGAAGCTGCGAAGCAGCATCCGCGAGAAAGCTGACCATGGTTGAAAATAGCGAACTACGTAAAGCCGGCCTTAAAGTGACTCTGCCACGGGTCAAAATTCTACAAATGCTCGATTCCGCCGAGCAGCGACACATGAGTGCCGAGGATGTTTACAAGGCGCTGATGGAAGCTGGCGAGGATGTCGGTCTGGCCACGGTTTACCGTGTTCTGACTCAGTTTGAAGCAGCAGGCCTTGTGGTACGCCACAATTTTGATGGCGGTCACGCTGTATTCGAGCTGGCTGACGGCGGTCACCACGACCATATGGTCAACGTGGATTCCGGTGAGGTAATCGAATTCTTCGACGAAGAAATCGAAAAGCTTCAGAAGGCGATTGTCGAGAAGCATGGCTTCGAGTTGGTGGACCACAACTTGGTGCTGTACGTACGCACAAAGAAGTAAGCCAGTCACGCGGATGTTGTCCGCGAAACGATCGAAGGCGACCCAAGGGTCGCCTTCGTGCTTTCTGCTCTTTATAAAAGAAGCGGATTCTCAGGCCTTGGCGGTGACCACCATTTTTTTCGCGTGGGCCAGTGACTCCTTGGTCAGATCGATGCCGCCCAGCATGCGTGCCACTTCTTCGATCCGTTCGGTCTTGCCCAGTTTGGATACCGCGGTGTGCGTCGCGTCGTTGCCACGCACCTTGTGTACAAACAGATGTTGATGGCCCTGGGCTGCCACCTGCGGCAAGTGGGTGACCGTCAAGACCTGGCCGCGCTCGCCGAGGCGGCGTAGCAGTTGGCCGACGATTTCGGCGGTCGGGCCGCCGATGCCGACATCCACCTCGTCGAACACCAGGGTGGGGATGCGAGAGGTTTGCGCGGTAATCACCTGGATCGCCAGGCTGATCCGCGACAGCTCACCACCGGATGCGACCTTGGCCAGGGCTTTGAGCGGTTGTCCGGGGTTGGCGCTGACCAGCAGTTCGACCTGCTCGAGACCATTGGGCTGCAGCTCGTCGCCGCTGTTGGCATGCAGTTCGATGGTAAAGCGCCCCCCGGGCATGCCCAGGCGCTGGATCTCCTGCTCGACGGCACTGGCCAGGCTGGTTGCGGCCTGGCAGCGCAGCTCGCTCAGTTCCCTGGCTTTTTCGTGATAGTGCCGGGCATAGGATTTCAGTTCCTCTCCCAGACGCTCGATGGATTCGTCGTTGGCATCCAGGGTTTCGATTTCTTCCAGCAGCTTCTGCTGCATGGCTGCCACCTCGGTGGGCTGGATCCGGTGTTTGCGCGCCAGGGTATAGATAGCGTCCAGCCGTTCTTCCAGCTGTTGCAGGCGCGCCGGATCTGCATCGAAATGGTCGACGAAGCGATTCAGTTCGCCGACGGCCTCTTCGACCTGGATCTGTGCGCTGGCCAGTAAATTAGTGGCTTCTGCCAGGGCGCCGGAGGCATTGCCAATGCTCGACAGGCGATTGAGGCTCACCGTCAGGGCGCTGAGGACGTTGCCGGAATCACTTTCGCTGCAGTGTTCGACGACCTGGCGGCAGATCCCCAGCAGGCTTTCGGCATTGGTCAGGTTCTTGTGTTCGAGCTCCAGCTGTTCGAGTTCGTTTTCGCCCAGTGCGAGGTTCTCCAGTTCCTCCAGCTGGTAGCTGAGAAGCTGGTGGCGAGCCCGCTGCTCATCCCCCGAATTGGACAGGCGCTCCAGCTCCTGGCGGGTCTGGCGCCAACGTTGGGCGGCCAGCGATACCTGGCGGGCCAGGTCGGTCGCGCCGGCATATTCGTCGAGCAGGCGGCGGTGGGTGTCGGTTTTCAGCAGCGACTGGTGTTCATGCTGGCTGTGGATATCGATCAGCAGTTCGCCGAGGGCCTTGAGATCGCTTAGCGGGCAGGGAGAACCATTGATGTAGCCTCGGGAGCGGCCTTCGGCGGTGATGACCCGGCGCAGGATGCACGGACTGTCGTTGTCCAGGTCGCGTTCGGCGAGCCAGGCGCGGGCCTCGGGGATGTCCTCGAGGTCGAAGGTGGCGAGGATGTCGGCCTTGTCGGCGCCTGGGCGGACCACGCCACTGTCGGCGCGATCGCCGAGGGTCAGCCCCAGGGCGTCGAGCATGATCGACTTGCCGGCGCCGGTTTCACCCGTGATGACGCTCATCCCGCGATCCAGTTCCAGATCGAGATGTTCGACGATGGCGTAGTTGTGTACGGACAGGTGCACCAGCATAGAGGCCGCTCCCAGGCTTGAGGTCTGGTTATTTATACAGTGTTTTGTTTTGGGCTGACAATGCCCGGCCTTAGCTCGATTTGCTTGAGGGGCAGATTTTTTTATTGCGCGCGGGAATGGCTGCCAGAGGCTGATTTGGTTCGCACAATGATTTTTGCCGAGGGTGGAGCCCTTGAACCTGGAAAATGCGGCCCCATATACCGGGGCAGAAGCGTGAGTTGAGCTCACGGACGATATTGAAAGGAGAATTGTATGGCTGACGAACAGACGCTGGATACGCAAAATCTCGACGCCAATCAGGCCCCCGAGGCTTCGGGCGAAGATCTGGCAGCTCGTGTGCAAGTGCTCGAAGAGCAGTTGGCTGGCGCTCAGGATCAGGCATTGCGTGTTGCAGCCGATCTGCAGAACGTCCGCCGCCGCGCCGAGCAGGATGTGGAGAAGGCTCACAAATTCGCCCTCGAGCGTTTTGCTGGCGACCTGCTGCCAGTGATCGACAGCCTCGAGCGCGGTCTTGAACTGTCCAGCCCGGACGACGAAAGCATTCGCCCGATGCGTGAAGGCATCGAGCTGACCCTGAAGATGTTCCAGGACACCCTGAAGCGTTATCAGCTGGAAGCGATCGATCCCCACGGCGAACCGTTCAACGCCGAACAGCATCAGGCGATGGCCATGCAGGAAAGTGCCGACGTCGAGCCGAACAGCGTTCTCAAGGTGTTCCAGAAGGGCTATCAGCTCAACGGCCGCCTGCTGCGTCCGGCCATGGTCGTGGTCAGCAAGGCGCCCGCACCGGTTTCGCCTTCGATTGACGAGAAGGCTTGAAATCGCGCGTAACGCCCCCATTAAAAGGTCAAGCGTTTAAGTGCTACCGCAGCCGGACAGCACCGCTGCGGCAACAAAATCTAAAGTTTCGGGAGAGTTAACATGGGCAAAATCATTGGTATCGACCTGGGGACAACCAACTCCTGCGTCTCCATTCTTGAAAACGGCAACGTAAAAGTTATCGAAAACGCTGAAGGCGCGCGTACCACGCCGTCCATCATCGCTTACGCCAACGATGGCGAAATCCTGGTTGGCCAGTCGGCCAAGCGTCAGGCAGTGACCAATCCGCATAACACCCTGTACGCGGTGAAGCGTCTGATCGGTCGTCGTTTCGACGAAGAAGTCGTACAGAAAGACATCCAGATGGTCCCTTACAAGATCGTCAAGGCTGACAACAGCGACGCCTGGGTTGAAGTGAACGGCCAGAAAATGGCTCCGCCACAGATCTCGGCTGAAATCCTCAAGAAAATGAAGAAGACCGCCGAAGACTACCTCGGCGAGGCTGTGACCGAAGCGGTGATCACCGTTCCGGCCTACTTCAACGACAGCCAGCGCCAGGCGACCAAAGACGCCGGCCGCATCGCGGGCCTGGACGTAAAACGCATCATCAACGAACCAACCGCGGCTGCTCTGGCCTACGGCATGGACCGTTCTTCCCGGCGCAAGTGCTGCCAGTGATCGTCAACGAAGAGCCCTGGGCCG
>NZ_JBNNVU010000180.1:0-3802 GCF_050280705.1 Pseudomonas sp. NPDC089530
CGGCGCCCGCGAACACCTGCCGCAGAACCGCCAGGCCGCGCAAGCGGTGCTGGTGCCATCCCTGTCTTGAGTTAGCAGGAGAACCGCAGGAGGGGCGGACCGAACTGGTTATCCACAGCCCGCAGGCCCTGCACCCGTTGCTCCGGTGCATAACCATTGAATTCGTTGCCGTCGAGCACCAGCAGGCGGTCGACGCCCGCCGTGGCGAAGGCGTTTTCCTTGTGCTCGCCGAACACCACGGCCAGCACCGCGCCGTCCTTGCCGGCCAGTTGATGGGCCAGGCCCAGCAGGTCGCGGTCGTGGCTGCTCAGGCGGCCGCCGACCATGTCCGGCACCACGCCGATGCAGAACGCCGGTTGCGTCACCTGGTGCAGCGGCAGTTGCACTTCGACCGCGGCGCTGCGCTTGACTGCCCCGCCCTGCTGGGCGCCGCTGCGGTCGATGCGCTTGATACCGTTGGGGCCGATGAAACCGGTCCCGTGGGGGTTCTTGCGGATGATGCCGTTGGGCCCCATCCAGCTGTGCTGCGCCGGCTGCATGGCCGCGTGCAGCGGGTGCAGGCGGTTACGGGCGATCCACTCGGCCCGCGGGTCGCGGCGGATAATGTCGCTCATCAGTGGGCCTCCGCAGGTTCACGTTTGGCCGGGGCGGCCGGTTTGCCCGACGCGGCGTCTTCGAGCAGCGCATCGGCCACCAGTTCGGCGATGTCCTTGATCAGCGGCCGCGGTTCGACCACGCCTTCGAGCATCGCCGTGCATTGCGGACAACCCACGGCCACCAACTCGGCGCCGGTTTCGCGGATGTCTTCCATGCGCATGTCGGGGATCCGCTGCTTGCCCGGGATGTCGGTGATCGGCGCGCCGCCGCCACCGCCGCAGCAGCGCGAGCGGAAACCGGAACGCTGCATTTCCTTGACCTCGATCCCCAGCGCCCGCAGCACTTCCCGCGGCGCCTCGTATTCGCCGTTGTAGCGGCCCAGGTAGCACGGGTCGTGATAGGTCACGCTGTCGCCCTTGTGCTGGCCGAGGCTCAACGCACCGGCCTGGATGATTTCCGCCATGTAGGTGCTGTGGTGCTGCACCCGGTAGTTGCCGCCCAGGGCGCCGTATTCGTTTTTCAGCACATGGAAGCTGTGGGGGTCGCACGTGACGATGCGCTTGAAGCTGTATTTGGCCAGGGTCTGGATATTGCGCTTGGCCAGCAGCTGGAAGGTCGCCTCGTCGCCCAGGCGCCGGGCCACGTCGCCGCTGTCGCGCTCTTCCAGGCCGAGCACGGCGAAGTCGACCTTGGCCGCCTTCAGTACCTTGACGAAGGCGCGCAGGGTGCGCTGGTTGCGCATGTCGAAGGCACCGTCGCCGACCCAGAACAGCACGTCGGTGGTTTTCTTTTCGCTCATCAGCGCCAGGTTGAGGTCCGCCGCCCAGTTCATCCGCCCGCCCGGGGCAAAACCGCCCGGGTTGTCGGTGGCGATCAGGTTTTCCAGGACTTCGGCGCCCTTGTTCGGGGTCGCGCCCTTTTCCAGGGTCAGGTGCCGGCGCATGTCGACGATGGCATCGACGTGCTCGATCATCATCGGGCACTCCTCGACACAGGCGCGGCAGGTGGTGCAGGACCAGAGGGTCTCAGCGTCCACCAGGCCGTTGACGATCGGCTGGTGCGGGTTGCCGCTGTGCTCGCCGATCGGCTTACCCGGATACGGGCTGCCGGCGAACTGGGCGTCAGTGCCGCCAGCGAGGCCGACCACCATGTCCTGGATCAGTTTTTTCGGGTTCAGCGGCTGGCCGGCGGCAAAGGCCGGGCACGCGGCTTCGCATTTACCGCACTGCACGCAGGCATCGAAACCCAGCAGTTGGTTCCAGGTGAAATCCTTGGGTTTTTCCACGCCCAGGGGCGCATTCGGGTCTTCCAGGTCCAGCGGCTTGAGGCCGGTGGAACGGCCGCCGCCGAAGCGTTCCGGACGACGGTGCCAGGCCAGGTGCAGGGCACCGGCGAAGGCGTGCTTCATCGGCCCGCCCCAGGTCATGCCGAAGAACAGCTCGGACACGCCCCACAACACGCCGACCCCGAGGATCGCGGCGACCAGCCAGCCGCCGAAGTTTTCCGGCAGGATCCCGGCCACCGGCAGGGTCACCAGGAAGAACGACGCCGAGAATGCCAGCAGGCTCTTGGGCAGGCGCATCCACGGGCCTTTCGACAGCCGCGAAGGCGGGTTGCGCCGGCGCCGGTAGACGAAGATCGCACCGACGAACATCACCGCCGACATCAGCAGCAGCGCATAACCCAGGATGCGGTTATGCAGGCCGAAGCCATGCACCAGGATCGCCAGGACGATGGACGCCACCGCGCCACCGGCCGTGGCCACGTGGGTGTTGGCGATGTATTTGTCCCGCGCCACCACGTGGTGCAGGTCGACCATGTAGCGCTTGGGCATGGCCAGCAGGCCGCCGATCAGGTCGACCTTGGACGCGCGGCCCCGGCGCCACATGGCCACCCGCCGCAGCGCGCCGAGGACCGCGAGGCCCAGGGCGGCGAACAGCAGGATGGGAAGAAGGGTGTTGAGCATGATGAAGCTCCCAAAGACCGGTTCGGTCGATGTAGCCGCTGCCGCAGACTGCGCTGAAGTCCGCAGGACTTCCCGGCGGACTCAAGAGCGCGACTGCTTCGCAGTCGATCGCAGCCTTCGGCAGCGGCTACAGGTATGGCTTAGAAATCCTTGCAGATCCGCAGGGCGTCGTAGATGGCCGCGTGGGTGTTGCGCTGGGCCACGCAGTCGCCGATGCGGAACAGCAGGTAGCCGTCGCCCGCCTGGCTCAACGAAGGTTGCGGCTTGATCGCGAACAGCGCCTCGACGTCGACCTGGCCCTTGTTGCGCGAACCTTCCTTGAGCGCGTAGTAGATCGCTTCGTCGGGCCGCACGCCGTTCTCCACCACCACCTGGTCGA
This sequence comes from Pseudomonas sp. NPDC089530, assembly GCF_050280705.1. Taxonomy (NCBI): domain Bacteria; kingdom Pseudomonadati; phylum Pseudomonadota; class Gammaproteobacteria; order Pseudomonadales; family Pseudomonadaceae; genus Pseudomonas; species Pseudomonas sp. NPDC089530. Next base: position 2,943 of record NZ_JBNNVU010000180.1, read on the forward strand.
CCACCCGCTCCTCCTTGGCGCCGGTGTATTCGTTCTCCAGCACCGCCACCAGCTTGTCGCCTTCGCGGTAGACCTTTTCCAGCATCATGTCGCCGGTCATGATCACTTCTTTGGGGTACATGCTGCGGTAGTAGGTCGGGAACGATGTACCGCCAATGGCCACGCCCGGCTTGATGTCGTCGGTGACGATTTCGACCTGGCTGCCCTTGTCGGCGAGGAAGTCGGCCACCGACATGCCGGTGAACTCGCAGATGGTGTCGTAGACCAGCACGTTCTTGCCCGGCGCCACCTTGCCGTCGAGCACGTCCCAGCTGCTGACCACCAGCCCTTCGGCGGCGCCCCAGTGTTCGTTCTGCTCGAGGAACGGATGCCCGCCGACGGCCAGCACCACGATGTCCGGACGCAGATCGAGAATGGTCGCGGCATCGGCCGCGGTGCCCAGGCGCAGGTCGACCTTCAGGCGGGCCAGTTCCAGCTGGTACCAGCGGGTGATACCGGCGATCTGGTCGCGCTGCGGCGCCTTCGCGGCGGTGGTGATCTGCCCGCCGATGGCGTCCTTCTTCTCGAACAGGGTCACGTCGTGGCCACGCTCGGCCGCGACCCGCGCCGATTCCATGCCCGCCGGGCCGGCACCGACCACCACCACCTTGCGCTTCGGCCCGGTGGACTTCTCGATGATGTGCGGCACGCCCATGTATTCACGGGAGGTCGCGGCGTTCTGGATGCACAGCACGTCCAGGCCCTGGTACTGGCGGTCGATGCAGTAGTTGGCGCCGACGCACTGCTTGATCTGGCCGCCGTGGCGCCAACCCCTGCCGTTACCCCGACTGTCGCGCCAGCACCCTCGACGCCAACCAGTC
>NZ_JBNNVU010000181.1:0-3563 GCF_050280705.1 Pseudomonas sp. NPDC089530
GCTGGCGTCGATGCACAGGTAACTGGCCATGGAGCCGACCGACTCCGCCAGCACCACCGAGGCACCGCCATGCAGCAGGCCATAGGGCTGATGGGCTGCAATCCAGGGCACAGCCTGCCTGGGACGAAACGCACAAGGTGCCGCGTTTGCCCTGGGGAATGTAAACGGTCTCGACGCAGCTGCCGGACGCCACGCGCACCACCCACTTGCGGGTGCCATCGCTGGAGATGTCCTCGCTGACCACTTCCGGACCGCGAATTTCGGCAACGGCCTTGAGCTTTTCGCGCAAGGCCTTGCCGACGTTCGTCATGGCGTCGAAATCATCGACGCCAAAGTGGTGAATCCATTTCATTACCTGACCGGCACGGAAACGCTTCTCCCCGATTGAGTCGAAGAATTTTTCCATTTCCGGTTGAGTCAGACCCAACAGGTTAGTTTTGCCAGTCGATGTAGTCATGGTTTCACCTTCACTCACGGGCCTTTGGCTTAGCGAGTGGTCACTTCGGTGGAAGCGAAGAAGTAAGCGATTTCGCGTGCAGCAGCGGCTTCGGAGTCCGAACCGTGAACGGCGTTGGCGTCGATGGACTCGGCGAAGTCAGCGCGGATGGTGCCGGCAGCAGCTTCTTTAGGGTTGGTAGCGCCCATCAGCTCACGGTTCAGAGCGATAGCGTTTTCACCTTCCAGAACCTGAACGACAACCGGACCGGAAGTCATGAAGGCAACCAGCTCGCCGAAGAAACCACGAGCGCTGTGCTCAGCGTAGAAGCCTTCGGCTTCGGCTTTCGACAGTTGCTTCATTTTCGAAGCTACAACGCGCAGGCCAGCTTTTTCGAAACGGGTAACGATCTCGCCGATGACGTTTTTTGCAACAGCGTCAGGCTTGATGATGGAGAAAGTACGTTGAACAGCCATGGTGTAACTCCAGAAACGGTGATTAAAGCGAAAAATTAAACCCGCGAATTATACGCGGGTTTATAGGGATTGCCTAACTGCGTACGGCCCAGACTCAGTCTGCTTCTTCGATCCAGGCAGCCTGAATGGCTTCAAGAACCTTCTCGCCACCGCGAGCCGGATCGTCGCTGAATTCCGGCAGTGCCAGAACCCATTGGTGCAGGTCGACAAAGTTTACATAGCGCGGATCCACATCCGGCTTGGACTCAGCCAGCTGGATCGCGATTTCCAGCACATCAACCCATTTCAGACTCATGATGACTCCTTGAATCAGTGCGGCGCTTCGGCCGCATGGTTGAGCGAGTACTTCGGAATCTCGACGGTCAGGTCTTCCTCGCCGACGATCGCCTGGCAGGACAGGCGCGATTGCGCTTCCAGGCCCCAGGCCTTGTCCAGCAGGTCTTCTTCCAGTTCATCCGCCTCATTCAGCGAGTCGAAACCCTCGCGAATGATGCAGTGACACGTGGTGCAGGCGCAGACGCCGCCGCAGGCGCTCTCGATCTCGATGTGGTTGTCATGCGCCACTTCCAGAATCGAAGTACCCGGCGCGGCCTCTACGACCAAGCCATCCGGGCAAAACACAGCGTGTGGCAGAAAAATGATCTGCGGCATCAGTTATTCCTCGATTTCATTCAGGTTGCGCCCCGCCAGAGCGGCTTTCACCGTCGAGTCCAGGCGGCGGGCAGCAAACGCATCGGTCACTTGCGACAGACGCTTGGTCTGCTGCTCGATGGCATAACCATCGGTGCCACGCATCAATTCGTTCAATTCCTGCATCTGCAGCTCGATGACCATGCGCTCTTCGGCATCCAGCAGACGGTCGCCGTCCGCTTCCAGAGCGCCCTGCACCGCTTCGATCAGGCGCTGGGCATCGACCTGCTGCTCACGCAGCACGCGAGCGGCCTTGTCGTCGCCGGCGTACTGGAAGGAGTCCTTGAGCATCCTGGCGATCTCGCCGTCGGTCAGGCCATAGGACGGTTTGACCTGGATGCTGGCTTCGACGCCCGAGCCCAGCTCGCGAGCGGACACGCTCAGCAGGCCGTCGGCGTCGACCTGGAAGGTCACGCGAATCTTCGCCGCGCCAGCGACCATGGCCGGAATGCCACGCAATTCGAAACGCGCCAGGGAGCGGCAATCGCTGATCAGCTCGCGCTCGCCCTGCAACACGTGAATCATCATGGCCGACTGGCCATCTTTGTAAGTGGTGAAGTCCTGGGCCCGAGCGACCGGGATAGTGGTGTTCCGTGGAATCACCTTCTCCATCAGCCCGCCCATGGTTTCCAGCCCCAGGGACAGCGGAATCACATCGAGCAGGAGCAGTTCGCCACCATCGCGCTTGTTGCCGGCCAGGGTATCGGCCTGGATCGCAGCACCAATGGCCACCACCTGATCCGGGTCGATCTCGGTCAGCGGCTGGCGCCCGAACATTTCGGCGACCGCCTCGCGAACCCGTGGGACGCGGGTCGAGCCACCGACCATCACCACCGCCCGCACATCGTCCAGCTCGACATTGGAGTCGCGCACGGCACGCCGGCACGCCTTGAGGCTGCGCGCCACCATGGGCTCGATCAGCGCGTCGAAGGCTTCGCGGGTCAGCGGGGCCGACCAGGTGCCATAGGTCACTTCGACCGAGGCAGCATCAGTGAGGGCTTCCTTGGCGGCACAGGCGGTTTGCAGCAGATTGCGCTGTGCACCCGGATCGAGATCGGCGGACAGGCCGGCACTTTCGATGATCCAGCCGGCGATCGCATGATCGAAATCGTCGCCGCCCAAGGCGCTGTCGCCGCCAGTGGCCAGCACTTCGAAGACACCGCCGGTCAGGCGCAGGATGGAAATATCGAAGGTCCCGCCACCCAGGTCATAAATTGCCACCACGCCTTCGGCGTGCTGGTCCAGACCATAGGCCACGGCCGCCGCGGTCGGTTCGTTGAGCAGGCGCAATACGTTCAGGCCGGCCAGCTTGGCCGCATCCTTGGTCGCTTGGCGCTGGGCATCGTCGAAATAGGCCGGAACGGTGATCACCGCCCCCACCAATTCCCCCCCCAGGGTCGCCTCGGCGCGCTGACGCAATACCTTGAGGATGTCGGCAGAGACTTCCACCGGACTTTTCGGGCCCTGGACAGTATCGATGAACGGCATATGCGATTCGCCGTCGACAAAGCGATACGGCAGTTGCTCGCCCAGTTGCTTGACGTCGGACAGACCACGCCCCATCAGGCGCTTGACCGACAGCACGGTGTTCAAAGGATCGGCAGACGCCGCCAGCCTGGCGGACTCGCCCACCTCGACGTGGTCGGCGTGATAGCGCACGGCCGACGGCAGGATAACCTGCCCGTTGGCATCGGCCAGCGGCTCGGAAAGACCACTGCGCAAGGCAGCGACCAGCGAATTGGTAGTACCCAAGTCGATCCCCACAGCCAGGCGACGCTGGTGCGGTTGAGGACTTTGGCCGGGTTCGGCGATCTGCAGTAGGGCCATGCTTATCTGGACTTATCTGTATATCAGGCGTGCGACCGGCCCGTCTGCAGGAACAGCTCTTTGCCCTCGGCAACCCTTATTCCGGGCTATGGCGCCTGGCACCTGACGAGCCGCGCTTGCATTACGAGCTTGCC
>NZ_JBNNVU010000182.1:0-3531 GCF_050280705.1 Pseudomonas sp. NPDC089530
CATAAGGCAATCCCCATGTCCCTGATCAACGAATACCGCGCCACAGAAGAAGCCATCAAAGAGCTGCAAGCCCGTTTGACCCGGACCCTCCTTGAAGCTGTGCAGTACGCGCAGCGGAACGTTGTACTTGCCGGCGAATTCGACCGCGCGGATCTGCAGCACCTTGGAACCCAGGCTGGCCATTTCCAGCATTTCTTCGAAGGTGATCTTGTCCAGGCGCTGGGCCACGGACACTACACGCGGATCGGTGGTATAGACGCCATCCACATCGGTGTAGATCTGGCATTCATCAGCCTTCAGGGCTGCCGCCAGCGCCACGCCGGTGGTGTCGGAGCCGCCACGACCCAGGGTCGTGATGTTGCCGTGCTCGTCGACACCCTGGAAACCTGCTACCACCACCACGCGACCGGCCTTCAGGTCACCGCGAATCTTCTGATCGTCGATCTGCAGGATGCGTGCTTTATTGTGCGCGCTATCGGTCAGAATCCGTACCTGGTTACCGGTGTAGGACACCGCCGGCACCCCGCGCTTGATCAGCGCCATGGCCAGCAGTGCAATCGTCACCTGCTCACCGGTGGAAACGATCACGTCCAGTTCGCGAGGAACCGGCTGACCGTCACCGCTGATTTGCTTGGCAAGGTCGATCAGACGGTTGGTTTCACCACTCATGGCCGACAGCACAACCACCAGGTCGTCACCGGCTTCGCGGAATTTTTTCACCTTGTCGGCGACCTGCTCGATTCTTTCGACGGAACCGACCGAGGTGCCTCCAAATTTCTGTACGATCAAAGCCATTTCTAAGCCGCCTCAGCCCGTAAAGGGGCGCCCATTAATCAATCAAACTGCGCAGTTCCAAAGCCCGCCACTAGACGACGGGCCCGGCCTGGAACCTTAAATACCCTGCTCGACGAACGGAACGGTCAGGGCCAGCGCGGCATCCAGCGCAGCAGCGTCGACACCACCGCCCTGCGCCATGTCCGGACGACCACCGCCCTTCCCACCCACCGCCGCAGCGGCTTGCTTCATCAAATCACCGGCTTTGAGTTGGCCAGTCAGGTCTTTGGTTACGCCCGCAACCAGTACGACCTTTTCCTCATGGACACTGCCGAGCAGGATCACTGCGCGACCGAGTTTGTTTTTCAACTGATCGACCAGCGCCAACAGCGCCTTGCCATCCTGCCCATCCAGGCGTGCCGCCAGCACTTTCGCGCCTTTGACATCCAGCGCCTGCGCCGACAGGTCGTCGCCAGCGGCACTGGCCGCCTTGGCCTGCAGCTGCTCGAGCTGCTTCTCCAGCAGGCGGTTGCGCTCCAGCACAGCCGACAGCTTGTCGATCAGGTTGTCACGGCTGCCCTTGACCAGGTTCGCCGCTTCCTTGAGTTGCTCTTCCGCAGCGCTCAGGTAGGCCAGTGCCGCGGCACCGGTCACTGCTTCGATACGGCGTACGCCCGAGGCCACGCCGCCTTCGCTGGTGATTTTCAGCAGGCCGATATCGCCGGTACGGTTGGCGTGAATACCGCCACACAGCTCGACGGAGAAGTCGCCGCCCATGCTCAGTACCCGCACGCTGTCGCCGTACTTCTCGCCGAACAGCGCCATGGCGCCCTTCTGCTTGGCGGTGTCGATATCGGTTTCTTCGGTTTCCACCGCCGTGTTCTTGCGAATCTCGGCGTTGACGATGTCTTCCAGGGCCTTGATCTGCTCTGGCTTGATCGCCTCGAAGTGGCTGAAGTCGAAACGCAGGCGCTGGCTGTCGACCAGCGAGCCCTTCTGCTGCACATGCTCGCCCAGTACCTGGCGCAGCGCGGCGTGCAGCAAGTGCGTGGCCGAGTGGTTCAACGAAGTGGCGTGACGCACCTCGGCATCGACCTGGGTCTGCACCGCAGCGCCGACGGTCAGGCTGCCGCTGTCCAGCACGCCGTGGTGCAGGAAGGCGCCGCCGGTCTTGGTGGTGTCGCGCACGTCGAAACGCGCGTTACCCGCTTGCAGGTAACCGCAGTCGCCGACCTGGCCGCCCGACTCCGCGTAGAAAGGCGTCTGGTCGAGAACGACCACGCCCTCTTCGCCTTCGCTCAGCAGGTCGACCGATTGCCCGTCCTTGTACAGAGCGACCACCTTGGCCGAACCGCTGCGGGCGTGATAACCGGTGAACTCGGTGGCCACATCGACCTTGACCAGGCTGTTGTAGTCCATGCCGAAAGAGCTGGCGGAACGGGCACGTACGCGCTGGGCTTCCATCTCGCGCTCGAAACCTTCCTCGTCGAGGGTCAGGCTGCGCTCACGGGCGATGTCTCCGGTCAGGTCCATCGGGAAACCGTAGGTGTCATACAGCTTGAACACCACGTCGCCCGGCACCACGCTGCCTTTGAGCTCGGCCAGGTCCTGCTCGAGGATCTTCAGGCCCTGCTCCAGGGTCTTGGCAAACTGCTCTTCTTCGGCTTTCAGCACGCGCTCGATATGAGCCTGCTGGGATTTCAGCTCAGGGAAGGCTTCGCCCATCTCGGCGACCAGTGCGGCGACGATCTGATAGAAGAAGCTGCCTTTGGCGCCCAGCTTGTTGCCGTGACGGCAAGCGCGGCGAATGATGCGACGCAGCACATAACCGCGACCTTCGTTGGAAGGCAGCACGCCGTCGGCGATCAGGAAACCGCAGGAACGGATGTGGTCAGCCACGACTTTCAGCGACGCCTGGGCGTCGTTGGTGCAGCCGATGGCCTTGGCTGCTGCGTTGAGCAGGCTCTGGAACAGGTCGATTTCATAGTTCGAGTGAACGTGCTGCAGGACCGCACTGATCCGCTCCAGGCCCATGCCGGTGTCCACCGACGGCGCTGGCAACGGATGCAACACGCCATCGGCGGTGCGGTTGAACTGCATGAATACGTTGTTCCAGATCTCGATGTAACGGTCGCCGTCTTCTTCCGGCGAGCCCGGTGGGCCGCCCCAGATGTCGGCGCCGTGATCGTAGAAAATCTCGGTGCAAGGACCGCACCGTCCGGTATCGCCCATGGTCCAGAAGTTGTCGGAGGCGTACGGCGCGCCTTTGTTGTCGCCGATACGCACCATACGCTCGGCAGGGACGCCGACTTCCTTGGTCCAGATGTCGTAGGCCTCATCGTCGGTGGCGTAGACGGTGACCCAGAGCTTTTCTTTCGGCAGGTTCAGCCACTTGTCGGACGTCAGGAAGGTCCAGGCAAAAGTGATGGCATCACGCTTGAAGTAGTCGCCGAAGCTGAAGTTGCCCAGCATTTCAAAGAAGGTGTGGTGACGGGCGGTGTAACCGACGTTTTCCAGGTCGTTGTGCTTACCGCCAGCGCGTACGCACTTCTGGCTGCTTACGGCGCGGGTATAGGCGCGCTTTTCCTGGCCCAGGAAGCAGTCCTTGAACTGGTTCATCCCCGCGTTGGTGAACAGCAGGGTTGGGTCGTTGCCCGGAATCAAAGAGCTGGAGGCTACACGGGTGTGGCCTTGCTCTTCGATCCCTTCGACCACCTGCCGGCGAGCCTGAACTGGCAACTGTCGATGTGGGCCGAA
>NZ_JBNNVU010000183.1:0-3398 GCF_050280705.1 Pseudomonas sp. NPDC089530
GAGGTCGCCACCTCGACCAGGGTCTTGCGGTCCCGGCGCAGGCGCCCGTGCTTCCTGCTCAACACCAACAGGGCGATATCATCCGGCATCTCCCCTAGCGTGGCCAATCCAAAAACCTGCCGCAGTCCATCCAGACTGCCGCCTGCCGTTCTCACCCGCTCAGGTAAGGCGGCTTCTTTCTCTTTGAGTGTGGGTTCCGGTAAAAGGTCCAGAATGCCATCAGACATCAGCGTCAGGCTGAAGGTCGGCGGCAGTTCCAGAATGTGATCTTCATAGGTGGCTTCATTGAACAAGCCTACCGGCAGACCGCGCCCTTCCAGGTAACGCACACTGTCTGGCGTGTACAACACAGGCAATGGCAGGTGCCCGCCAATGCTATAGGTCAACAAGCCCGTCTCCTCGTCGATGACGCCACCGACCATTGTCACGTGTTTGCCCAGCTTACAGCTGATCAGGCCGCGGTTGATATGGCCCAGGACTTCCGACGGTTTGAACTCTGGCAAGGTGCCATTGCGCTTGGACTCGAACAGCAAGCGCGTGGTCATGAACTTGAGCAGCACCGTGACGAAGGCGGATGACGCGCCATGCCCGGAAACATCCGCCAGGTAGAAGGCTACACGGCGCTCGTCGACGCGAAAGTAGTCGACGAAATCGCCTGAGAGGTACAAGGACGGAATGATCTGGTGGGCGAACTTGAACGCGTCGATGGTCCAGGGGCTCACCGGCAGCATGTTCATCTGCACCTGGCGCCCGGCGTTCTGGTCTTCCTGCAGCAGGCTCAGGCTGGCTTCGAGCTCGCGGTTGGCGGCCTCCAGCTTCTCCCGGTAGCGCTGGTTTTCCAGCAGCAGGCGCGCACGATCCAGGGCGCGGCGTACCGAATGCTCCAGCACGGCCAGGTCTTCCAGGGGCTTGATCAGGTAGTCGGCGGCCCCCAGGCGCAGGGCCTCGACGGCGTCGTTCATCACGCCGGCCCCGGACACCACGATGACCGGGGTTTGCGGTTCGATATCGGTTACCTGACGGATCAGTTCGAGGCCGCCCATCTGCGGCATGCGCAGATCGCAGATCACCAAGTCTGGCTTTTCCTGCTCGAATACCTGAAGTCCCTGCTGACCGTTACTAGCCTGCAGGACGCTGAAGCCACTGTCTTCCAAATAGGCCGCGAGGCTCGCGCGCACTACTTCGTCGTCATCGATTATCAGCAGCGTGGCACTGGTTTTTGGCATGTGGGCAAACGGCGCCAGAATTAGGTTGGCGTAGGTGGGCTGGGCACAAGCCTGGACACACACTACTGGATTCGCTTTCTAGCCACTCTGGAAACGGAGCCAGGGCCCTCAGCCCTGCACGCTCGACCATCAGAGGTGCCCTTCTAAGGCGCAGACGGTACTCCCATCCGCGGGGCGTTTCAAGCTCATGCCGATGGTCGCTGGACGTCTTTACACCTCAAATCACCGGGAGTTATAAGAACGGATAAATCCGCAACCTAAACGCAGGATGGAGCCTATGAACTCAAACGATCGTGACTACAGTGAAAAGCGCGATTACATCCGTATGCGGGTGGATGCCGAGGTCACCCTGATCCATCAGGGCCAGGTGATTCCAGCCGTCTGCATCGACCTTTCCAGCAGTGGCATGCAGGTCCGGGCCAGGCGCTCGTTCAAGGTCGGCGACCGGCTCAGCGTGCGCATCGACTCCGAGCACGCCGCCCTCAGGGGACTGGAAGCGGATACCGAAGTGGTCTGGGTCACCGAACTGGAAGGCGATGGCCAGAAACTTGGCCTTACAATCTTGAAGATGAACTGATTCCGACGCCCATAAAAAAGGCGGCCCCGGGGGCCGCCTTTTTCATGCTCGGGTCAAAGCTTAGAAGTCGTCTTCGACCTTGCCGTCTTTGACCTTGAATTCGCGGTTCTGCAGGTAGGCATTGCGAATGAAGGTGTATTTGTCACCGCTGATCAGCTTCTCGCTCGACAGCAGGCTGGCGCGGGTGTCGATGATGTCCAGCGCGAAGGCGCTGTTGCGCACCGGCACGTCGTTCACATAGCGGTAGGGTTCGGTGAAGCTGTCCACATACTTGGCCGGCGCATCGCGCAGGGTGCTTGGGCCGAAGAACGGCAGCATCACATAAGGACCACTGCCGACGCCCCAGTAACCGAGGGTCTGGCCGAAGTCCTCATCGTTACGCTGCAAGCCCATCTTGGTGCTCACATCGAAGAAACCGGCCAGGCCGATGGTAGTGTTCATCAACAGCCGCGCGGTGTCGACGGCAGCCGCACGGGGCTTGGCCTGCAGGATATCGTTGGCCAGGTTGCCGACATCGCCGATGTTGCGGAAGAAGTTGTGAATACCGTCTTCGAGAAACTGTGGGGTTACCGCCTGATAACCCTGCGCCAGAGGCTTCAGCGCATAGGTGTCGATAGTGTCGTTGAAGGTGAAGATCGGACGGTTGATGCTTTCCCACGGGTCGTCTTCCGCGGCGTGAGCCAAAACCGGTACCAGCATGCTGGCACACATAAGCTGAGCGAGGCGATTGCTCCAGCGCATAGCAAAACTCCTTGGATTGTACCTGTCACGGGCGCTATGCCCTGGCGGTAAGCTGGTTAGTATAAGTCGGATATACCCATTTAGGCAGCACTGGCACAGCGCTTCGCCATAACGTAGGCGGCCGCCTCCCCCTGTTCACAGGGATGTCACCCAACGGTCATCTGCCGTCGATAACCTTGCAAGGTATTTCAGGGACGTCATGATGCCTCACGCCGAAGCCTTGCCCGTAACCGCTCCCACCTTGACTGCCGTGCTCTTTGGCCTCAGCGGTTGCCTGGTGGATTTCGGCGCCCGGATGCGCCTGCACAGCGCCGATCAACCGATGCTGGAACAGGCGCATGCCACCCACGGCGCCCTGGACATCCTGCACAGCCTGCAACACCAGGGCGTGCCCTGCGCCTGGCTGGACGAGTTGCCAGACAACCTCAGCCAGCACCTGGCAAGCTCACTGCCAGCCTGGATTACCCCCTCTCCCAACACCGGCACCCGCTGGCCCGCTCCCAACGCCTGCTGGCAAGCGCTGATGACCCTGAATGTCAGCCGGTTGGATGGCTGCGTACTGGTCAGCGGTGAACCGCGCCTGCTGCAATCGGGCCTCAACGCGGGCCTGTGGACCATCGGCCTGGCGTCCTGCGGCTCGCTCTGCGGCCTGAGCCCGGCGGAATGGCAGGCGCTGGGCCAACAGGAGCGCGAGTTCAAGCGGGGCAAGGCGACCCTGCACCTGTTCAGCCTGGGCGTGCACTCGGTGATCGACCATCTGGGCGAGCTGCCGACCTGCCTGGCGGACATCGGCCAGCGCCGCCTGAAGGGTGAAAAACCCTGACTTGATCAAGATCATGCACATTGCCCGCGAG
>NZ_JBNNVU010000184.1:0-3152 GCF_050280705.1 Pseudomonas sp. NPDC089530
GTCTCATTTCACGCTTAATAATAATTACTCCGAATCTGGGCGACCACGCCGGGAAACCGCTTGTGCGAGGAACTCCGAGAATTGAGCGACGGGCATCGAGCCCAGGTCAGCCCCTTCACGGGTCCGCACAGCGACAGTCTGCGTCTCGACTTCCCGATCTCCAATAACCAAGAGATAGGGAACCTTGAGCAAAGTATGCTCGCGGATTTTAAAGCCGATCTTTTCATTTCTCAAGTCAGACTTGGCACGAAATCCGCTTTGGTTGAGGGTTTTTTCTACTTCGAGGGCAAAATCTGCCTGTTTATCAGTGATATTCATCACCACGGCCTGGGTCGGAGCCAGCCACGCAGGGAATGCCCCTTCGTAATGTTCGATCAGAATGCCGACGAAACGCTCGAAGGAGCCGAGGATCGCCCGATGCAACATCACCGGATGCTTACGGCTGTTATCTTCGGAAACGTACTCGGCGCCCAAGCGAATCGGCAGGTTGAAATCGAGCTGCAAGGTACCGCACTGCCAGACGCGGCCGAGGCAGTCCTTCAGCGAGAACTCGATTTTCGGACCGTAGAACGCACCCTCGCCCGGCTGCAGGTCATACGGCAGCCCGGCGCTATCCAGCGCGGCAGCCAACGCATTTTCAGCACGATCCCACAGTTCGTCGGAACCCACGCGCTTTTCAGGGCGAGTGGAGAGCTTCATTTCGATGTCCTTGAAGCCGAAGTCGGCGTAGACATCCATGGTCAGCTTGATGAATGCGGCGGATTCAGCCTGCATCTGCTCTTCGGTACAGAAGATGTGCGCATCATCCTGAGTGAAGGCACGCACGCGCATGATGCCGTGCAACGCACCCGATGGCTCGTTACGGTGGCAAGCACCGAACTCGGCCAGACGCATCGGCAGCTCGCGGTAGCTTTTCAGGCCCTGATTGAACACCTGCACGTGGCACGGGCAGTTCATCGGCTTGATGGCGTAGTCGCGGCTTTCCGACTCGGTGGTGAACATGTTTTCGGCGTAGTTGGCCCAGTGCCCGGATTTCTCCCACAGGCTGCGATCGACCACCTGCGGGGTCTTGATCTCCAGGTAACCGTTCTCACGCTGGACCTTGCGCATGTACTGCTCGAGCACCTGGTACAGGGTCCAGCCGTTCGGATGCCAGAACACCATGCCCGGCGCTTCCTCCTGGGTATGGAACAGGCCGAGGCGCTTGCCGATCTTGCGATGGTCGCGCTTCTCGGCTTCTTCGATGCGCTGGATATAAGCCGCCAGTTGCTTCTTGTCCGCCCAGGCGGTGCCATAGACGCGCTGTAACTGCTCGTTCTTGGCGTCGCCGCGCCAGTAGGCGCCGGACAGCTTGGTCAGCTTGAAAGACTTGAGGAAGCGAGTGTTCGGCACATGCGGGCCGCGGCACATGTCGACGTATTCTTCGTGGTAGTACAGGCCCATGGCCTGTTCGTTCGGCATGTCCTCGACCAGGCGCAGCTTGTAGTCTTCGCCACGAGCCTTGAACACTTCGATCACTTCGGCGCGCGGAGTGACTTTCTTGATGACGTCGTAATCCTTTTCGATCAGCAGTTGCATGCGCTGCTCGATGGCCGCGAGATCGTCCGGAGTGAAAGGACGCTCGTAGGCGATGTCGTAATAGAAGCCTTCATCGATCACCGGACCGATCACCATCTTCGCTGTCGGATACAGCTGCTTGACCGCATGGCCAACCAGGTGAGCGCAAGAGTGGCGAATGATCTCCAGCCCCTCTTCATCCTTTGGCGTGATGATTTGCAGGGTCGCGTCGCTGTCGATCGGATCGCAGGCGTCGACCAGTTTGCCATTGACCTTGCCGGCCACGGTGGCCTTGGCCAGACCTGCACCAATGGATGCGGCGACCTCGGCTACGGAAACCGGATGATCGAATGAACGTTGACTGCCGTCGGGAAGAGTAATAGTGGGCATGGCGCCTCCTCTCCTAGTGGTGACCCCTACCAAAGGTCACGTGGGTTGGGATGAGCCAGTACGCGGTTCGATCCAGGCCGTTCATGAGAACGCCTGCCTCACAGTGGCAGGAGCCTTGCGGCCAACCGGCAAAACGAACCAGAGTGACTGGAGTTCAAAACAGAAAAATTAGAGGCATAAGCCGCACAGGAACTAAAGCTAGCCCAGCGCCTGGAAACGCCCAAGCCGGGCATGCTAGCACAGATGAACGGTCATCGCGCCGTACTTCACACCCGGATCAGTGTGTCGGTGCTTTCCAGGCCGGAAAGTGAACTTGGTGTGTACGCAAGGTCTCAAATACACCGAGAATCACCATTCTTGTACCCACCCCAGGAGAGCTCGACTCATGCGCCTCACCCAACTGTTCGCCCTTGCCGCCCCTTTCGCCCTGCTGCTGCCCTTGAGCGCGCAAGCCGCCTGGCCGGCCGGAGTACGCGCCGAATACATGAAGGATTGCACGGCTGCCGCCAGCCAGAGCATTGATGCCAAGAGCGCGGAAAAACACTGTGCCTGTGGCGCGGACAAGCTCAATGAGAAGTTCACCACCGACGAAATCAAGCAGCTCATGAGCAAGCAGACTCAACCGGATCCAGCGCTGCGAGCCAAGGCGCTGGACGCTATTGCCGCTTGCCGGGTGGTGAAATAAGGCTTCAAGGCACGACAAAAGCCTCCAATCCATGCTCGTCACACATGAAAAACAGGCTATTTTTCACAATTTACGCAGCTTTTACGGCTTTTTTTATCACTGATTATTTTCGGTGAAAGCCCCTTAAACCGGGGCCTTCAGCCGACCAGAGCAACAAAACAGGCTCAACCACCTGGGAATCGGCACGTCCGGGGGGCTCCCAAGTCGAACATTTCGACTATGATAGCCCGGTGTGCCCAGTTGGCCTGAGCAGCACAGTACTACTGAAAATATATGTTTCTTGGAGATACACCATGTCTAATCGCCAAACCGGCACCGTAAAATGGTTCAACGATGAAAAAGGCTTCGGCTTCATCACTCCTCAAGGTGGCGGTGACGACCTGTTCGTACACTTCAAAGCTATTGAAAGCGACGGTTTCAAAAGCCTGAAAGAAGGCAATCAGCGAAGCGGTAGCCAATATTACCGACATGACCACCCAGATCGCCGCGGCCACCGAGGAACAGAGCGCTGTGGCCGAAG
>NZ_JBNNVU010000185.1:0-3119 GCF_050280705.1 Pseudomonas sp. NPDC089530
GTTTTCTGGCGGCGTAGGTGACCGCACTTATAAGCAACCGCTATCCCGGTGGCCGTGGACGCCCTGGCCGTGTTCGTGCACAAGGACAACCCGATCCAGCACCTGACCATGGAACAAGTCGACGCGATCTTCTCCTCGACTCGTCTGTGCGGCGCTAAAGAAGACGTCAAGACCTGGGGCGACCTGGGCGTGAAAGGCGACCTGGCCAACAAGCCAGTCCAGCTGTTCGGCCGTAACTCGGTATCCGGCACCTACGGCTACTTCAAGGAAGAAGCCCTGTGCAAAGGCGACTACAAGCCTAACGTCAACGAACAGCCTGGTTCGGCTTCGGTAGTCCAGTCCATCAGCTCCTCGCTGAACGGCATCGGCTACTCGGGCATCGGCTACAAGACCGCCAGCGTGAAGACCGTGGCCCTGGCCAAGAAAGGCAGCAGCGACTTCATCGAAGACACCGAAGAAAACGCCCTGAACGGCAAGTACCCGCTGTCCCGCTTCCTGTACGTCTACATCAACAAGGCCCCGAACAAGCCTCTGGCCCCGCTGGAAGCCGAGTTCGTGAAACTGGTCCTGTCGAAGCAGGGTCAGGAAGTGGTCGTCAAAGACGGCTACATCCCACTGCCAGCCAAAGTCGCCGCCAAGGCACTGGCTGACCTGGGCCTGCAGGAAGGCGCTGCAGTCGTAAAGAAGTAACACCCTAGGCCCGGGGCTATCCCGGGTCCTGTAGGAGCGAGCTCGCTCGCGCAATGATGGTGAGGCCGGCATAGCGCCTCCCATCGCGAGCCAGCCGCTCCTACACCTCCCATTTTCGATCCGCTGCCAGCTCTGCTACGCGGCGGATTTGTTGCGTCACTGCATTGTCATCTTTCTGTCATACAGGATCGCTAGGGTGTGCGCATGAATGATCTGGCCAATTCCACCATGACTCCGACTTCCCCTCCCAAGCGCATTGACTTCAATACGCCTGAGCTGCAACGCAAGCGCCGTATCCGCGCGCTGAAAGATCGCCTGACCCGCTGGTACGTCCTCGTTGGCGGCCTGGCCGTGCTGGCCGCGATCACCCTGATCTTCTTCTTCCTCGCCTATGTGGTGATGCCCCTGTTCCAGGGCGCCGACCTGACCGCCAAGGACCCACTGACGCCCGCCTGGATGCAGGACGCCGGCAAGCCGCTGATGTTCTCCCTGGAAGAGCAGAACCAGGTCGGCATGCGGGTTTCGGATAAAGGCCAGGCGCTGTTCTTCGACATCGACAACGGCGCCGAGCTGCGTCGCGTCGAGCTGCCGATTCCGGCGGGCACCACCGTGACTGCCATCGGCAAGGACCAGCCGGGCAGCCCGCTGGTGGTGGTGGGCCTGTCCAACGGCCAGGCGCTGGTGTTCCGGCACACCTATAAAGTCAGCTACCCGGACGGCAAGAAAACCATCTCGCCCGCCATCGAATACCCCTACGGCGAAACCCCGGTCGTCTTGAACGAGCAGGGGGGCGCCCTGGAGCACGTCAACCTCAACGCCAGCGATTCGGCGCTGGTGGTGGCGGGTTCCAGCGGTGCGCAACTGCACGTGCTGCAGTTGACCCGCGAAGAAAACATGATGACCGGCGAAGTCACCAGCGAGCAGAACCGCATCGAGCTGCCGCAGATGACCGAACCGGTCAAGGCCATGTATATCGATCCGCGCCAGCAGTGGTTGTACGTGATCAACGGGCGCGCCCAGGCCGACGTGTTCAGCCTGCGCGACAAGAGCCTCAACGGTCGCTACAAGCTGTTGGAAGACGCCAATGCCGAAGTGACCGCCAGCACCCAGCTGGTGGGCGGCATCTCGCTGATCGTCGGTACCTCCAAGGGCGGTCTGGCCCAGTGGTTCATGGCCCGCGACCCGGACGGCGAGCTGCGCCTGAAACAGATCCGCACCTTCCAGATGGGCACCGCGCCCATCGTTGAAATCACCGCCGAAGAGCGCCGCAAGGGCTTCGTCGCCCTGGACGCCTCGGGCAAGCTCGGCGTGTTCCACAGCACCGCGCACCGCACCCTGCTGGTGGATCAGGTGGTCGAGGGCGAAGGCCTGTTCGGGCTGTCGCCACGGGCCAACCGGGTGATCATCGAAGCCGGCGGCAAGCTGCAGCCGCTGGTGCTCGACAACCCGCACCCGGAAGTGTCCTGGAGCGCGCTGTGGAGCAAGGTCTGGTACGAGAACTACGACGAGCCTAAATACGTCTGGCAATCGACCGCGGCCAACACCGACTTCGAACCCAAGCTGAGCCTCTCGCCGCTGACCTTCGGTACCCTCAAGGCCGCGTTCTACGCGATGTTGCTGGCGGCACCGCTGGCCGTCGCCGCGGCGATCTACACCGCCTACTTCATGGCGCCGGGCATGCGCCGCAAGGTCAAGCCGGTGATCGAACTGATGGAAGCGATGCCGACGGTGATCCTCGGCTTCTTCGCCGGCCTGTTCCTGGCGCCCTATGTCGAAGGCCATCTGCCGGGCATCTTCAGCCTGCTGATGCTGCTGCCGATCGGCATTCTGGTGGCCGGGTTCACCTTCAGCCGCCTGCCTGAGTCGGTCCGCCTGAAAGTGCCGGACGGCTGGGAAAGCGCACTGCTGATTCCGGTCATCCTGTTCGTCGGCTGGCTGTCGCTGTACATGAGCCCGTTCATGGAGAACTGGTTCTTCGGCGGCGACATGCGCATGTGGATCTCCCACGACCTGGGGATCACCTACGACCAGCGCAACGCCCTGGTGGTCGGCCTGGCCATGGGCTTCGCGGTGATCCCGAACATCTACTCGATCGCCGAAGACGCCGTGTTCAGCGTGCCGCGCGGCCTGACCCTGGGCTCCCTGGCCCTGGGCGCGACCCCTTGGCAGACCATGACCCGCGTGGTGATCCTCACTGCCAGCCCGGGCATCTTCTCGGCGCTGATGATCGGCATGGGCCGCGCGGTCGGCGAAACCATGATCGTGCTGATGGCCACCGGCAACACCCCGGTCATGGAAATGAACCTGTTCGAAGGCCTGCGCACCCTGGCGGCCAACGTCGCGGTGGAAATGCCCGAGTCGGAAGTCGGCTGACCCCAAGCATCAGTCGCCCGCCCCAATGGGCCCGGGGCACCACCGCGCGGCGCTCC
>NZ_JBNNVU010000186.1:0-2963 GCF_050280705.1 Pseudomonas sp. NPDC089530
CGTTTTTCGCCGACGGCCTTGCGCGCCACCTTGTTGATCAATTCCGGCAGATAACCGTGGGACCAGGCGGTGTAGACGATTGCGTTGTGATAGCGTCATTCACCGCCTCGCCGCCGCGCAGGTTGTTGATGGCGTTTTCCAGCGCTTTCTTGCTGACGCCCTGGCCCAGCAGCAGTTTTCCAAGCTTGCTGTTTTCGTCCATGGCCGCGAGCAGCACCAGCTCGCTGGAGATGAACTGGTCGCCTTTCTGCTGCGCCAGGCGATCGGCCTGGTTCAGCAGGCGCGCCAGATCCTGCGACATGTTCACGTCGCCGGTGGGGTTCTGGATTTTCGGCAAGTGGTCGAGCTCTTTGCTCAATTCTTTACGCAGGCTGTTGACGTCGAAGCCCACTTGCATCAGCAGCGGCTTGATCGAACCGCCTTGCTGTTCGAGCAGCGCCTGCATCAAGTGCGCCGGCTCGATGGCCGGATGATCGAGGCCGACCGCCAGGGATTGAGAATCGGATAAGGCCAGCTGTAGCTTGCTGGTTAATCGGTCTATACGCATTAGTCACCTTCCTTTTGAGCAGGCCGGAGCGATGGACACACCTGAATAGAGAAACCTGCCAGATACCCCTGTAGATGCGGTCGATTCTGGAAGATTCAAGCCTTTGCCGCTTGATGCAGGTCAGAGGAGTCTAGCGTTCCAGCCAGACCAGGGAGGCGAACCGGCCAGTGCGGGGGCTGCGGCGGTAGGAATAGAAACGAGGATCGTTCACGGTGCAGAAACCACCGCCATACACGGCGGTGACGCCACGGGCCGCCAGGCGCAGGCGGGCCAGCTGATAGATGTCGGCCATGAGCTTGCCGGGATTGTGGCTCGGCACGAAGGCCTGCTCGGTGTGCGGCAAGTGGCGGACAAAGGCTTCACGGACTTCCGGCCCGACCTCGAAGGCTTGCGGACCGATGGCCGGCCCTAGCCAGACCAGGACCTCCGCAGGGGCAAGGTTCAGGCTGTCGAGCGTCGCCTCCAGCACCCCGGCCGCCAACCCGCGCCATCCGGCATGGGCAGCCGCCACACGGGTACCGGCGCGGTCGCAGAACAGCACAGGCAGACAGTCGGCGGTCATGGACGCGCAGGCAATACCTGGCGTGGCCGTCCAGCTGGCATCGGCGGTGGCGACGACCGCAGGATCGGCCTCGACCACGTCGATGCCGTGGACCTGCTGCAACCAGGCGGGCTTTATGGAAAAAACCTCGGTCAGGCGCCGGCGATTCTCGGCTACCGCCTGCGGATCGTCGTCGACGTGATCGCCCAGGTTGAGGCTGTCGAACGGCGCCAGGCTGACGCCGCCCGCCCGGGTGGTAACGCAGGCTTTGACCCTGGCCGGCGCAGGCCAGTCAGGAATCAGCCAGTCACTCATCCGACGAATGCCTCGCGGTCCTGCTTGAGCAGCGACAGCAACCAGACGAAATCGTCCGGCAACGGCGATTCCCAGCTCATGCGTTTACCGGTGGTCGGGTGATCCAGCTCCAGGAAGCGCGCATGCAGCGCCTGGCGCGGGAAGTTCTTCAAGGACTCGACCATGGTCGGGCTCGCCGCCGGCGGAATGCGGAAGCGACCGCCGTAGGCCGGATCGCCGACCAATGGGAAGTTGATATGCGCCATGTGCACGCGAATCTGGTGGGTACGACCGGTTTCCAGCTTGACCCGCACATGGGTGTGGGAACGGAAACGCTCGAGCACGCGGTAATGGCTGACGGCCTGCTTGCCACCCTCCATCACGGCCATGCGCTGGCGCTGCTGGCCATGACGGCCGATCGGCGCATTGATCTTGCCACCGGCGGTGACCACACCGATCACGATGCATTCATAGATGCGGCTGACGCTGCGCTTCTGCAGCTGGGCCACCAGCTGGGTCTGCGCCTGAATGGTCTTGGCCACCACCATCAGGCCGGTGGTGTCCTTGTCCAGGCGGTGGACGATGCCGGCGCGCGGCACATTGACGATGTCCGGGACATGGTGCAGCAAGGCATTGAGCAGCGTGCCATCGGCGTGACCGGCGGCGGGGTGGACCACCAGGCCGGCAGGCTTGTTGATGACCAGAATGTCGTCGTCTTCATAGACGATATCCAGCTCGATGTCCTGGGCGACCCATTCGCCCTGGGCTTCCTGCTCGGCGGTCAGTTCCAGCACCGCGCCACCATGGACGATGTCCCGCGGGCGGATGACCGCGCCATCCACAGTCAGGCGGCCGTCCTTGATCCAGGCGGAAAGGCGCGAGCGCGAGTGCTCGGCGAATAATTGGGCGGCGACTTGATCGAGGCGTTGGCCGCCCAGTTCGGACGGCACCTCTGCGCGAAGTTCAATTTTATCGGACATGCTCGGACTAGGCGTCGGCACAGCCTTTGGTTTCGGCTGCGCGCTTGTGGTTAAATACGGCGTCTTTTGCCCCGAGGCTTTTCAACGGGGCGCTCATCATAACAGGACGGCCCCGCCCAAGACAGCGGCCGTCATAGGGACGCAAGCCGCCATGCAAGTGAAACACCTGCTGCTGATCGCCATCCTCGCACTGACCGCTGCTTGCTCATCGAAGGAAGTCGTTGACGAAAACCTGAGCGAGGTCGAGCTGTACCAGCAGGCGCAGACCGACCTGGACAACAACAGCTATACCAGCGCCACAGCCAAGCTCAAGGCCCTGGAATCGCGTTATCCGTTCGGTCGTTACGCAGATCAGGCACAGCTCGAGCTGATCTATGCCAACTACAAGAACGCCGAGCCGGAAGCCGCCAAGTCCGCCGCCGAGCGTTTCATCCGTCTGCACCCGCAACACCCGAACGTCGACTACGCCTACTACCTCAAGGGCCTGACCTCCTTCGACCAGGACGCATCGATAACCACCGAGTTCTGCAGACGACCTTCGATGTCACGGATACGCGCTTCAACCATCCCCTGCTCTTCGCGGGCAGCATGGTATTCAGCG
>NZ_JBNNVU010000187.1:0-2936 GCF_050280705.1 Pseudomonas sp. NPDC089530
GGCGGACTCGCTGGAAATCCTCAACCTCAGCGGCAATGCCCTGAGCAGCCTGCCGGACGACCTGCACCGCCTGACCCGGCTGCGGGCTCGATGACCACCGGCAGCAGGTCCGGGTCGGGGAAGTAACGGTAGTCGTTGGCTTCTTCCTTGCTGCGCATTGGACGGGTCTCGTCCTTGTTCGGGTCGTACAGGCGAGTTTGCTGGATGACCTTGCCGCCGTCCTCGATCAGGTCGATCTGGCGCTGGATTTCCGAGTTGATGGCCTTTTCGATGAAGCGGAACGAGTTGACGTTCTTGATCTCGCAGCGGGTACCGAACTCGGCCTGGCCTTTCGGGCGGACCGACACGTTGCAGTCGCAACGCAGGGAGCCTTCGGCCATGTTGCCGTCGCAGATCCCCAGGTAGCGCACCAGGGCGTGGATCGACTTGACGTAGGCCACGGCTTCCTTGGCGCTGCGCATGTCCGGTTCGGACACGATTTCCAGTAGCGGGGTGCCGGCGCGGTTCAGGTCGATGCCGCTGGCGCCGCTGAACTCTTCGTGCAGGCTCTTGCCGGCGTCTTCTTCCAGGTGCGCGCGGGTGATGCCGACACGCTTGACGGTGCCGTCTTCCAGCGGAATGTCCAGGTGGCCCTTGCCGACGATCGGCAGTTCCATCTGGCTGATCTGGTAGCCCTTGGGCAGGTCCGGGTAGAAGTAGTTCTTGCGGGCGAACACGTTGTGCTGGCCGATCTCGGCGTCGATGGCCAGGCCGAACATGACCGCCATGCGTACCGCTTCCTGGTTCAGCACCGGCAGTACGCCGGGCATGCCCAGGTCGATCAGGCTGGCCTGGGTGTTGGGCTCGGCACCGAAAGCGTTGGCGCTACCGGAGAAAATCTTCGATTTGGTGGTGAGCTGGGTGTGAATCTCCAGCCCGATCACGACTTCCCATTGCATGTGTTTCTCCTCAGAAGCCGGTTGGGGTGCGGGTGTGCCAGTCAGTGTTCAACTGATACTGGTGCGCAACGTTGAGCAAGCGGCCTTCCTGGAAATACGGGGCGAGCAGTTGTACGCCGACCGGCAAGCCATCGACGAAACCCGCTGGCATGGACAAGCCCGGCAGGCCCGCGAGGTTGGCGGTGATGGTGTAGACGTCTTCCAGATACGCAGCGACCGGGTCGCTGCTCTTGTCGCCGATTTTCCAGGCCGGGTTCGGCGTGGTCGGGCCAAGGATGATGTCGACTTCATTAAAGGCAGCCATGAAGTCGTTCTTGATCAGGCGACGGATCTTTTGCGCCTTCAGGTAGTAGGCGTCGTAGTAGCCGGCCGACAGCGCGTAGGCGCCGACCATGATCCGGCGCTGGACCTCGGTGCCGAACCCTTCGCCACGGGAGCGCTTGTACAGGTCTTCCAGGTTTGTCGGGTTCTCGCAGCGATAACCGAAACGCACGCCGTCGAAACGCGACAGGTTGGAGGAGGCTTCCGCTGGCGCGATCACGTAGTACGCGGGAATGGCGTGCTGCATGTTCGGCAGGCTGATTTCCTTGACCACGGCGCCGAGCTTTTCCAGCTCCTTGACGCTGTTGTGGATCAGCTCGGCGATGCGCGGGTCGAGACCGGCGCTGAAGTATTCCTTGGGTACGCCGATGCGCAGGCCCTGCAGCGAGCCGTTGAGGCTGGTGCTGTAGTCCGGTACCGGCTCATCGATGCTGGTGGAGTCGTTCGGGTCGAAGCCGGCCATGCCTTGCAGCAGGATCGCACAGTCTTCGGCGGTGCGTGCCAGCGGGCCGCCCTGATCGAGGCTGGAGGCGTAGGCGATCATGCCCCAGCGCGAAACGCGACCGTAGGTCGGCTTCAGGCCGGTGAGGTTGGTCAGCGCCGCCGGCTGGCGGATCGAGCCGCCGGTGTCGGTGCCGGTGGCGGCAGGCAGCAAGCGCGCGGCGACCGCGGCTGCGGAACCACCGGACGAGCCGCCCGGAACGCGTTCCAGGTTCCATGGGTTTTTCGCCGCGCCGTAATAGCTGGTCTCGTTGCCCGAGCCCATGGCGAATTCGTCCATGTTGGTCTTGCCCAGGGTGACGGTGCCGGCGGCGGCCAGCTTGGCGACCACGGTGGCGTCGTAGGGCGCCTTGAAGTTGTCGAGCATCTTCGAGCCGCAGCTGGTGCGGATGCCCTGGGTGCAGAACAGGTCCTTGTGGGCGATCGGCGCGCCGAGCAGGGCGCCGCTCTCACCGTTGGCGCGACGGGCGTCAGCGGCCTTGGCCTGCTGCAGCGCGAGATCCTCGGTGAGGCTGATGAAGCTGTTGAGCTGTGGGTCGAGCTGGGTGATGCGCGCCAGCAGGGTCTTGGTCAGCTCTTCGGAGGAAAACTTCTTGTCGGCGAGTCCGCGGGCGATCTCGGCCAGAGTCATATGATGCATTGCAGGCTCTTTCCCTATTAGTCGATGACTTTCGGAACCAGGTACAGGCCGTTTTCGACCGCCGGTGCGATGGACTGGTAGGCCTCGCGATGATTGGACTCGGTCACAACGTCTGCGCGCAGGCGCTGGCTGGCTTCCAGGGGGTGGGCCAGAGGCTCGATACCGTCGGTATCGACTGCCTGCATTTCATCCACCAGCCCGAGAATGCTGTTCAGGTCGGAGGTGATATGTGGAAGATCGCCTTCATTGAGCTTGATGCTGGCCAAATGAGCGATTTTTTCCACGTCGGAGCGTTCAAGCGCCATGGGATTCTCCAGTGGAAAACAGCACGGACCTTGTCCGCGTGTTGGATTGTCGGAACACTACCGCCTTTCTACGGTCACATAGGCCGCGATCGTGGGGATTGGTGCACAGAAAAGCGGCCAATTTAACATATTGGCGCCAGGACGAAGTCGAACAGGCGATCCGCCAGGTCATGGCTGTTGAGCAGGTGGGTCGGCAGGTTGATCGACACCGGGATGTCGTAGTCCTGTTGG
>NZ_JBNNVU010000188.1:0-2930 GCF_050280705.1 Pseudomonas sp. NPDC089530
CCTTCCTTGGTGAAGACAAGCTTCAGGAAGTCCAGCAGGTTGCGGGCATACAGCGCCGAGGCATCGGCCGCGACAGCGCCGGCCAGGTTGGCGAGTCCGGCATGCTACCTACCGGTGGCGCCCGCTTGCGGCTCTCAGCCAAATTCTATCTGGTCGCGATGCTCTTCGTGATCTTCGATATCGAAGCCCTCTTTCTCTTTGCCTGGTCTGTGTCCGTCCGCGAAAGCGGCTGGACCGGATTCGTCGAAGCTCTCGTTTTCATAGCAATTCTGTTGGCAGGTCTTGTCTACCTTTGGCGAGTGGGGGCTCTTGATTGGGCTCCGGTAGGTCGTCGTAAGCGGCAGGCGAAGCTAAAACAATGAGGCTTTGGCAATGCAATACAATCTCACCCGGATCGACCCTGATGCTCCTAACGAGCAGTACCCGATCGGAGAACGGGAAACCGTCTCCGATCCGTTAGAGGATCAAGTCCACAAAAACATCTTCATGGGCAAGCTGGAAGACGTGCTGAGCGGCGCGGTCAACTGGGGTCGCAAGAACTCCCTGTGGCCGTACAACTTCGGCCTGTCCTGCTGCTACGTGGAAATGACCACCGCCTTCACGGCGCCCCACGACATCGCGCGCTTCGGCGCCGAAGTTATCCGGGCATCACCGCGCCAGGCGGATTTCATGGTTATTGCCGGAACCTGCTTCATCAAGATGGCGCCGATCATTCAGCGTCTCTACGAGCAAATGCTCGAGCCGAAGTGGGTTATCTCCATGGGTTCGTGCGCCAACTCCGGTGGCATGTACGACATCTATTCCGTCGTTCAGGGGGTGGACAAGTTCCTGCCCGTGGACGTCTACGTGCCTGGCTGCCCGCCCCGCCCTGAAGCTTTTCTGCAAGGTCTGATGCTCTTGCAGGAGTCGATTGGCCAGGAGCGTCGCCCACTTTCCTGGGTCGTCGGCGACCAAGGCGTGTATCGCGCCGAAATGCCGTCGCAAAAGGAAGCGCGCCGCGAACAGCGTATTCAGGTAACCAACCTGCGCAGCCCCGACGAAGTCTGATCCAGAGCGTTTCTTACCAAAGAACGAAAAACTGGCTTCATTCTTTACGTTGACCGAAAGCGATAAAAAACCATGACTACAGGCAGTGCTCTGTACATCCCGCCTTATAAGGCAGACGACCAGGATGTGGTCGTCGAACTCAATAACCGTTTTGGCCCTGAGGCGTTCACCGCCCAGGCCACCCGCACCGGCATGCCGGTGCTGTGGGTTACCCGTGCCAAACTCGTCGAAGTCCTGACCTTCCTGCGCAACCTGCCCAAGCCGTACGTCATGCTCTATGACCTGCACGGCGTGGACGAGCGTCTGCGCACCAAGCGTCAAGGGCTGCCAGGCGCCGACTTCAGCGTGTTCTACCACCTGCTGTCGATCGAGCGTAATAGTGACGTAATGATCAAGGTCGCCTTGTCCGAGAGCGACCTCAGCTTGCCGACCGTGACCGGTATCTGGCCGAACGCCAACTGGTACGAGCGTGAAGTCTGGGACATGTTCGGCATCGACTTCGCCGGCCACCCGCACCTGTCGCGCATCATGATGCCGCCGACCTGGGAAGGTCACCCGCTGCGCAAGGACTTCCCGGCGCGCGCCACCGAATTCGATCCGTTCAGCCTGAACCTGGCCAAGCAGCAGTTGGAAGAAGAAGCCGCACGCTTCAAGCCGGAAGACTGGGGCATGAAGCGTTCCGGCGCCAACGAGGACTACATGTTCCTCAACCTGGGCCCGAACCACCCTTCGGCCCACGGTGCCTTCCGTATCATCCTGCAACTGGACGGCGAAGAAATCGTCGACTGCGTACCGGACATCGGCTACCACCACCGTGGCGCCGAGAAGATGGCCGAGCGCCAGTCCTGGCACAGCTTCATCCCGTACACCGACCGTATCGACTACCTCGGCGGCGTGATGAACAACCTGCCGTACGTGCTCGCGGTCGAGAAACTGGCCGGGATCCAGGTGCCGGAGAAGGTCGACGTCATCCGCATCATGCTGGCCGAGTTCTTCCGGATCACCAGCCACCTGCTGTTCCTGGGTACCTACATCCAGGACGTCGGCGCCATGACCCCGGTGTTCTTCACCTTCACCGACCGTCAGCGCGCCTACACCGTGATCGAAGCCATCACGGGCTTTCGCCTGCACCCGGCCTGGTACCGCATCGGTGGCGTCGCCCACGACCTGCCGCGCGGCTGGGACAAGCTGGTCAAGGACTTCGTCGAATGGCTGCCCAAGCGCCTCGACGAGTACACCAAGGCCGCCCTGCAGAACAGCATCCTCAAGGGTCGCACCATCGGCGTCGCCGCCTACAACACCAAGCAAGCCCTGGAATGGGGTGTCACCGGTGCCGGCCTGCGTTCCACCGGTTGCGATTTCGACCTGCGCAAAGCCCGCCCCTACTCCGGCTACGAGAACTTCGAGTTCGAAGTGCCGCTGGCGGCCAATGGCGATGCCTACGACCGCTGCATGGTCCGCGTCGAAGAGATGCGCCAGAGCATCAAGATCATCGACCAGTGCCTGCGCAACATGCCGGAAGGCCCGTACAAGGCGGATCACCCGCTGACCACGCCGCCGCCGAAAGAGCGCACGCTGCAGCACATCGAAACCCTGATCACGCACTTCCTGCAAGTTTCGTGGGGCCCGGTCATGCCGGCCAACGAATCCTTCCAGATGATCGAAGCGACCAAGGGCATCAACAGTTATTACCTGACGAGCGATGGCGGCACCATGAGCTACCGCACCCGGATCCGTACCCCAAGCTACGCCCACCTGCAGCAGATCCCTTCGGTGATCCGCGGCAGCATGGTCGCGGACTTGATTGCGTACCTGGGTAGTATCGACTTCGTTATGGCCGACGTGGACCGCTAAGCATGAACAGCACGCTTATCCAGACAGAC
>NZ_JBNNVU010000189.1:0-2804 GCF_050280705.1 Pseudomonas sp. NPDC089530
CAGGGTTTGTAGCAAAGGGAAGCAACGTTTCGATGTTGCATCGCAAGCTGCAAGGTCTGCTCTAAAGGAACCAAGTGCCAGGCACTTGATGCAACAGCTACAGGGGCGTCGCCAAGCGGTAAGGCAGCAGGTTTTGATCCTGCCATGCGTTGGTTCGAATCCAGCCGCCCCTGCCATTTTCCTTATACTCATCCAGGTATACCCTCAGCCTTCAGGTACTGCGCGTGTCCAAGATGATGGTCTTTACGGGGAACGCTAACCCCGATCTGGCTCGGCGTGTCGTACGTCAGCTGCATATCCCTCTCGGTGACATCTCTGTCGGCAAGTTTTCCGACGGCGAAATTACCGCTGAGATCAATGAAAATGTCCGCGGTAAAGACGTCTTCATTATTCAGCCGACTTGCGCTCCGACCAACGATAACCTGATGGAACTCGTCGTGATGGCTGATGCCTTCCGCCGCTCCTCAGCGACTCGAATCACTGCTGTAATTCCTTACTTTGGTTATGCCCGTCAGGATCGCCGTCCGCGTTCCGCACGTGTGGCTATCAGCGCGAAAGTCGTGGCTGACATGCTCACCGTAGTCGGCATCGACCGTGTTCTCACGGTTGACCTGCACGCTGACCAGATTCAGGGCTTCTTCGATATTCCGGTAGATAACATCTACGGCTCCCCGGTTCTGGTGGATGACATCGAAGACCAACGTTTCGAAAACCTGATGATCGTGTCCCCGGACATTGGCGGCGTCGTGCGTGCACGTGCCGTGGCCAAGTCCCTGGGCGTGGATCTCGGGATCATCGACAAGCGCCGCGAGAAAGCCAATCACTCCGAAGTGATGCATATCATCGGTGACGTTGAAGGCCGTACCTGCATTCTGGTCGACGACATGGTCGATACCGCCGGCACCCTGTGCCACGCGGCCAAGGCCTTGAAAGAGCATGGCGCTGCCAAGGTCTTTGCCTACTGCACACACCCTGTGCTGTCGGGTCGGGCCATCGAGAACATTGAAAATTCCGTGCTGGACGAGCTGGTGGTGACCAACACCATCCCGCTGTCCGCTGCAGCACAAGCCTGCGTACGTATCCGCCAACTGGATATCGCGCCGGTTGTTGCCGAGGCGGTTCGCCGTATCAGCAACGAAGAATCGATCAGTGCGATGTTCCGCTAAGGGCCCTGCCCTTCTCGAAATGTCTCGTTGACGAAAAGCGCCCCGCCCCGGCATTCCTGTCGGGGCGGGGCTTTTTTGCCCATACCGTGTTTGGCGCTGGTCGCAAACGCCGCTCGGTAATGGCTATTTTGGAGATACAAAATGACTGATTTTATTCTGAACGCTCAAGCGCGTACTGACCTGGGGAAAGGTGCGAGCCGCCGCCTGCGTCATGCTGCGAACATCCCTGCCGTTGTTTACGGTGGTGACAAGCCTGCCGAGTCCGTGACCATCCTGGCCAAGGAAATCGCCAAGCTGTTCGAAAACGAAGCTGCCTACAGCCACGTTATCGAGCTGAACATCGACGGCGCCAAGCAGAACGTCGTTGTCAAAGCCATGCAGCGTCACCCAGCCAAGCAGTTCATCATGCACGCTGACTTCGTGCGCGTTGTTGCTGGCCAGAAACTGACCGCCAAGGTTCCAGTTCACTTCATCAACGAAGAAGCTGCAATCAAGAAAGGCGGCGAGATCTCCCACACCGCCAACGAGATCGAAGTTTCCTGCGAAGCCAAGGATCTGCCTGAGTTCATCGAAGTAGACCTGGGCAACGCTGAAGTCGGCACTATCGTTCACCTGTCGAACCTCAAGGCCCCTAAAGGCGTTGAGTTCGTTGCTCTGGCTCACGGTAACGACCTGGCTGTTGCCAACGTTCACGCTCCACGTGTTGCTCCAGAAGCTGCAGAAGGCGCAGCAGAGTAATTCACTCTGCTTGCCGGAGTGAGTGGAAACATCGCGGACTGGAACGTAGCGAGAAAGCGGGCGGGAACGCGGAGTTTACATCCATGGTAAATGAGCATTTTTCGTCCACTTTCGCCGCACTCCCGGGTTGCGGCGATGTTATCCACCACTCCAAGGAAGGGCCCCTATCGTGACTGCCATCAAACTGATCGTTGGCCTGGGTAATCCAGGCGCCGAATACGAACAGACCCGGCATAACGCAGGGGCCCTTTTTGTTGAGCGCATCGCCGACAAACAAGGCATCAGCCTTGTGGCCGATCGCAAGTATTTCGGCCTGACCGGGCGCTTTTCGCACCAGGGTCAGGACATTCGTTTGCTGATCCCCACCACCTACATGAACCGCAGCGGCCAGGCCGTGGCGGCATTGGCCGGTTTCTTCCGCATCAAGCCCGAAGAAATCCTGGTGGCGCATGACGAACTCGACCTGCCACCCGGCGTCGCCAAGCTCAAGCAGGGCGGTGGGCATGGCGGGCACAACGGGTTGCGCGACATCATCGCGCAACTGGGCAACCAGAATACCTTTCACCGCTTGCGGCTTGGCATCGGCCACCCAGGCGTCGCCAGCATGGTTTCGAACTTCGTCCTGGGTCGCGCGCCACGCGCCGAACAGGAAAAGCTCGATGCCAGCATCGATTTTGCCCTCGGCGTGCTGCCGGATATCTTCGCCGGGGAATGGAACCGCGCGATGAAAAACCTGCACAGCCAGAAGGCCTGACTCTTACCCGAGGGGAAACACCATGGGATTCAACTGCGGCATCGTCGGCCTGCCTAACGTCGGCAAGTCCACCCTGTTCACCGCTGGCGGGAATACTTGAACCATCGGCTTTACCACATCCTGTTTCACTCGCCCCAGGAGGTGAC
>NZ_JBNNVU010000190.1:0-2753 GCF_050280705.1 Pseudomonas sp. NPDC089530
GCTTCAGCGACGATATTATGCCCATTGCGCTCAAGTATGACTTTCAAGGCAATTCTGACCAAAGGGTGGTCGTCGACTATTACTATGTCTTCACCCTGCTGACCCCGCTCAAGGACCTGCGCCGCGAAGCCATCAACCAGGGCAAAGGCCACGCCGGCCTGGGGTCGAAGATGGGGCTCGATGCCACGCATAAATGGCCCGGTGAAACCACCCGAGAGTGGGGCCGGGTAATCGTCAAGGATGAGGCGGTAACCCGCCGGATCGATGCTATCTGGAATCAGTTAGGAATAGATTGATGCGTGTAACCTTGCAGCCCTCCGGAGCGGTGCTTGAGACGCTGCCCGGCGAGCGGATTCTCGATGCGGCGCGGCGCCTGGGCTATGAGTGCCCGCAAAGCTGCCGCAATGGCAACTGCCATGTGTGTTGCGCCTTGCTGGTGGAGGGCAGTGTCCTGCAAGCCGGCGATGTACGCGACCACGGCGAGTTCTACACTTGCATTGCAGAGCCGCTGGAAGACTGCATTGTGCTGTGGGATGGCGTCCTTGCGCTGGGAGAGCTGCCGGTGCGCAGTCTGTCGTGTCAGGTCACCGAGTGTCTGGAGGTCGGCGGCGATGTCTGGCGGGTCCGCCTGCGGGCGCCGGCCGGCAAGCCACCGCGTTATCACGCCGGCCAGTACCTGATGCTCGAGCGGGAGAATGGCGATAAGTCGGCGTTTTCCCTGGCCTCGGCGCCGCACTCCGGGCGCGAGCTGGAGCTGCATGTGCTGGTGCGCGAAACCAGTGCGCAGACCCTGCTCGAACAATTGCAGCGCAACGGCAACGTGCGCGTCGAACTGCCCTTTGGCGATACCCACCTGGCCGAGCTGCCCGACGGGCCGCTGGTGCTGATCGCCGCCGGTACCGGCATGGCGCAGATGCACAGCCTGATCGAGCATTGCCGCGCCAAGGGCTTCAAGCACCCGGTGCACCTGTACTGGGGCGTGCGCCGGCCGGATGACTTCTACCAGATCGAACACTGGGACGAGTGGAAGACCCTGCCCAACCTGTTCCTGCACCGGGTGGTCAGCGACCTCTGTGGCTGGGAAGGGCGTTGCGGCCTGTTGCATGAGGCGGTGAGCGAGGACATTGCCGACCTGTCGGCGGTGCATGTCTACGCCAGCGGCTCGCCGGCGATGATCTACGCGACCCTGGACGCGCTGGTCGAAGCGGGCATGGACGCGCACCAGATGCGCGCGGATGTATTTGCCTACGCCCCTCGGTCCTGAGTCCTCGGGACCCGCTCGTTATAACTTGCCATATAGCCCATCGGTATTTATTTAATTAGGTAAATACCGGTAGGTTATATGTCACGCCTTATGCAAAGTTAGAACTCTTCGATGGCACTTAACGTGCGCTGAAACATATGTGTCTTGAAGTTACTGCCGTGCGTTCTATTAAGTAATTCTTTATACGCGGGGAGCCGAACGCTATTCGCCATGACAGCCATTGAATCCGGTTTCCTGAATCTGGCTTACCCTCCGCGGCTCGACCTGGGGCCGCAGCTCACCCCCGAACAGCTCCTCAGCTCGATGCAGTCCACCATGGCGCGCCACAAGGGCGGGCCGGTCTGGTTGTTCGCCTACGGTTCATTGATCTGGCGCCCCGAGTGTTCGGCGGTCGAGCGGGTGCGCGGGCGGGTGCATGGCTACCATCGCGGTTTGTACCTGTGGTCCCACGAGCACCGTGGCACGCCGGAAAAGCCGGGGTTGGTCTTTGGTCTGGATCGTGGCGGTTCCTGCAGCGGGTTCGCCTACCGCCTGCCGGAAGATCAGCTGGAAAGCTCGCTGTATGCCCTGTGGCAGCGCGAGATGCCTTACCCGTCCTATCGCCCGCACTGGCTCAATTGCCGTCTTGAGGACGGTAGCCAGGTCCAGGCCCTGGGGTTCGTGCTGGAGAGGCACCTGCCCAGCTATGCCGGCAACCTGCCGGATCACGTGCTGAACCAGGTATTCGAGAACGCTTGCGGGCGCTACGGCACGACTCGCGATTATGTCGAGCAGACCGCGCACGCCCTGCGTAGCCACGCCATGCCAGACCGTAATCTGGAGGCGCGGCTCAAGCGCTGTAAGTCAGCGACCCACTAAGCGATAGCTTCGCGGCCCTGGCTGGCAGTTTGTTTGTGCCGCAGGGTCGGCGCCAGGAAGGCCATCGACAGCAGGCAAGCACCCACCAGCAGGACAAAACCGCCGTCCCAGCCGAAGTGGTCCACGGTGTAGCCCATCGCCGCGCTGGCCGCGACCGAGCCACCCAGGTAGCCGAACAGACCGGTAAAGCCCGCAGCGGTACCGGCGGCCTTCTTCGGCGCCAGTTCCAGGGCCTGCAGGCCGATCAGCATCACCGGGCCATAGATCAGGAAGCCGATGGAGAACAGCGCGATCATGTCGATGGTCGGGTTGCCGGCCGGGTTCAGCCAGTACACCAGGGTCGCCACGGTCACCAGCGCCATGAACACCATGCCGGTCAGGCCGCGGTTGCCACGGAAGATCTTGTCCGACATCCAGCCGCACAGCAGCGTGCCCGGAATCCCCGCCCACTCGTAGAAGAAATACGCCCAGGAGGTTTTATCCACGGTGAAGTGCTTGGCTTCCTTGAGGTAGGTCGGCGCCCAGTCCAGCACGCCGTAGCGCAGCAGGTAGTAACCGGCATAGCCGATGAAGATCCCGGCGAAGATCTGCCAGCGCAGGCGGCGGTAGGTACTGTCTATTTTTTCGTCAG
>NZ_JBNNVU010000191.1:0-2739 GCF_050280705.1 Pseudomonas sp. NPDC089530
CGGTGGCCAGGCTGCCGCCCTGACGGTTTTTGAACTATGCCTTTCCCCAATGAAGAAACAACACCGCCCGTGACGAATATGTAGCGCGTCATGAAAAACCCTAGAAGTCTGCGTTAAAGCGGTCCGAGCCGCCGGGGAAAGCGAAGGAAGGCCGAAGCCCCCGATCACCTGCATTAATCACAGTGCACCTTTCAAAAAAACCGCCGCGTTGGGACAGACCGGAAGAGAAAACACCGGTACGTTGCTCGCTACACATTTTTTGGAATCGCCCAGCAAAGACTGCTTGGTAATCGGCAACTCCTGCAATTCAGGCGAATCCACAGAAGTTGTATCAAGAAGGGAGCGTAGTCTACCGGAAAGGGACTTTCAGCTCAAACCTTGATCGCTCGAAGGCGGCTGCCAATACAATTGCCAACCTTCCTGGGCATTTGCGTCAAGGCCAGGCAGGTTCGCCACGGCAAGCAGTTGTTCGCCTCGATACAGCAGCGGCAATCTGCCACGCACGAAGGCCGGCAACCCCGCCTCGTTGAGCAGGCGCTTGAGGTCCCGATGACCGCGTCCCGGCAGTTGCATCACCTCGCCCCCCAGGCGGTAACGCACCTGCAACGGCCCTTGCGGCGCGCGGCCGGTGAACTGCACGTGACCATTACCTGGCAACGGCAGCGCCACGTCGCTATCACCCCAACCGACGGGCGACAGCGGGGATTGCAACCAGACATCCGACAGCCACCAGATCCGCCCTGCCGCCCGTCGCACCTCGCCGTGCCCCAACCGCCACACCGGGCAGCTATCGCCCGTGGCGTCGCGCAGCGTCTGCCAACCCGCCCAGTGGTCGCTGTCCGGCAACGGCGTGAAACGGCTCAGCCAGTGGCTCAGGGCATTGCGCTGACGCGCTTGCGACAAGCCGGACAAAGGCGCAAGCGCCAGGGACGGCAACCCCAACCAGTCGAACTCACCCGCCACTGCCGCCTCTTGCAGATCGATCAGCGCCAGGTCGTCCAGCAGCTCCCGAGCTTCGCGCAGATGCGCCGCACTGCGCGTCATGCTGGCGACAGCCTGGGGCCAGCGTGCGGTCAGCAGCGGGAACACTTGATGGCGCAGGTAATTGCGGGAGAACTGTCGGTCCTGATTGGAGGGATCATCGATCCACCGCAATTGACGATCGTGGGCATAACGCTCCAGCTCACTGCGGGAGGCATCGAGCAAGGGCCGCAGCAAATGCCCCTGCCCCAGCGCCCGGGACGCCGGCATGGCCGACAACCCCCGGACCCCAGCCCCACGCAGCAGACGGAACAACAGGGTTTCCGCCTGGTCGTCGCGGTGCTGGGCGACCAGCAACAGCTCATTGCTGCCCGTTACCTCCTCGAAGGCAGCATAACGTGCTTCCCGCGCCGCACGCTCGAGGCTGGCGCCCGGTCGTACCTGCACCGAAACGATCTGCAACGGCACCCCCAAAGCCTCGCACTGGGCCCGACAATGTTCCGGCCAGGCATCGGCCGCAGCCTGGAGGCCGTGATGCACATGCACAGCGGTCAAGGGGGGAATTGCCTGTCGTTGCCTTAGTTCGGCAAGCAGATGCAGCAGGACGGTGGAATCGAGGCCGCCGGAGAAGGCGATGCGCCAGGCCGATCTACCCAGCCAGGGCGTGAGACGTTGAAGCAGTTGTTGCGCGAGGACTGTATCGAATGTGCTCATGAAGGAGCGGGTCCCGAGTAGAAGCCAAGCCTGTTCGCACTGATGGAAAAGCCCCGAATGGCGATTCGGGGCTTTTTCTCGAGCAAACCGCTCCTACAAGGAACGTCGGTCGGTCAGAGACCGTAGCTCATCAGGCGATCGTAACGACGGGCTAACAGAGTGTCGTTATCCATTTTCTTGAGCATTGCCAGCTGGGAAACCAGCTCGGCGCGGATCAAGGCAGAGGCAGCGGCCGGATCGCGGTGCGCACCGCCCAATGGCTCGCCGATGACCTTGTCGACAATGTTCAGGCTCTTCAGGCGCTCGGCGGTGATGCCCATGGCTTCGGCGGCATCCGGCGCTTTCTCGGCGGTTTTCCACAGAATCGAAGCGCAGCCTTCCGGCGAGATCACCGCGTAGGTGGAGTACTGCAGCATGTTCAGTTGGTCGCAGACACCAATGGCCAGCGCGCCGCCGGAACCACCTTCACCGATCACGGTGGCGATGATCGGGGTCTTCAGGCGCGCCATGACCCGCAGGTTCCAGGCGATGGCCTCGCTCTGGTTGCGCTCTTCAGCGTCGATACCCGGGTAGGCACCCGGCGTGTCGATGAAGGTCAGGATCGGCATCTTGAAACGCTCGGCCATTTCCATCAGGCGGCAAGCCTTGCGGTAGCCTTCAGGACGCGGCATGCCGAAGTTGCGACGCACCTTCTCACGCACTTCACGACCCTTCTGGTGGCCGATGACCATGACCGGCTGGTCGTCCAGACGAGCAACGCCGCCGACGATCGCAGCGTCGTCGGAGAAGTGACGGTCGCCATGCAGTTCGTCGAACTCGGTGAAGATGTGCTCGATGTAGTCCAGGGTGTACGGACGACGCGGGTGACGCGCCAGGCGTGCGATCTGCCAGCTGGTCAGCTTGCCGAAGATGTCCTCGGTCAGCGTGCTGCTCTTGTCCTGCAGGCGGGCCCAGCCCGGTGTCGAGCTTGAGGTTGAAAGGCGACTGGTTGAGGCTGTCGAAGTTCTGCACGTCGAGGTTCAGCGGGCCGACCTCCAGGGCCAC
>NZ_JBNNVU010000192.1:0-2712 GCF_050280705.1 Pseudomonas sp. NPDC089530
GGTTTCCCCATGTGAGAGTAGGTCATCGTCAAGATTAAATTCCGAAACCCCAATTGCGAAAGCAATTGGGGTTTTGTTTTTGCGCGCAGAAAATACTCTTGAGCAGCAAACGCCAGTCGCTCGACTATGCCTGTCGCACTTTCTATGCAACGGCCTTAGGCATGGCTATCATGCCTGCCTCATTGTGAGGCGAGATTTACATGCTTACATTGCTGGAGCTTCTTAAGGATGGGCGGTTTCACTCGGGCCAGGCTCTTGGTGCCGCCTTGGGTGTCAGCCGTAGTGCTGTGTGGAAGCAACTACAGCAACTGGAGGCGGAACTGGGGCTCTCCATTCATAAAGTTCGTGGTCGCGGTTATCAGTTGGCGGCTCCCTTAGCGCTTCTGAGTTCTGCTGATATCTGCGAGCAGTCAGAGAATTGTCCTTGGACTGTACTGACCTTTGACTCCATCGACTCCACAAATGCCGAGGCTCTTCGTGCTGTCGAGCGTAGCGTGCCGGCGCCGTTCCTGGTGCTAGCTGAGCGTCAGACTGCTGGGCGTGGTCGGCGCGGGCGCAAATGGGTGAGCCCATTTGCAGAAAACGTTTATTACAGCCTTGTCCTGCGTATAGACGGCGGGATGCGCCAGTTGGAAGGGCTTAGCCTGGTGGTTGGGCTTGCGGTGATGCAAACCCTGCGTGAATTTGGGATTGCTGGAGCGGGCCTGAAATGGCCGAACGACGTTTTGGTCGGGCGCAAGAAGATCGCTGGGATTCTGCTGGAATTGGTCGGGGATCCTGCTGATGTCTGTCATGTAGTCCTTGGTGTGGGTATCAACGGCAATATGCAGAAAGCCGATGAGGTTGATCAGCAATGGACCTCCATGCGGCTTGAGTCTGGTAATCCGGTGGATCGCAATCAAGTGATCGCTCGTCTGAACATGATGTTGAAGGCGTACTTAGGGCGTCATCAGCTCGAGGGCTTCTCCTCTATCCGGGATGAATGGGAGCGCAATCACCTATGGCAGGGCAAGGCGGTGTCTCTGATTGCTGGGGTCAATAAAATAGACGGTATTGTTATGGGCATCGATCAGCAGGGTGCGTTGCGATTGCAGGTGGATGGGGTTGAGAAGGTCTATAGCGGTGGTGAGCTCAGCTTGAGGTTGCGTGATGATTCTTGAGCTTGATTGCGGAAACAGCTTCATTAAGTGGCGCGTGCTGAATAATGCCGTACTTGAGGTGTTTGCCGAGGGGGTGGTTGATTCGGATGACGCTCTGGTGGGGTGTCTTCGTAGTTTGAAGGGACTGGTGCTGACTCGTTGTCGCTTAGTCAGCGTGCGTACGGCTGAAGAGACGAATAAGCTTATTTCGATGCTTGTGGAGGCTTTTGGTGTCGTGGTGACTAGTGCTGCGCCCGCGAGAGAAATGGCGGGCGTGCGAAATGGTTACGAGGAATTCGAGCGGCTTGGTCTGGATCGCTGGCTGGCCATGCTGGGGGGCTTTCGTCTCGCAGCAGGCGCGTGTCTGGTGCTGGATTTTGGAACAGCTGTTACCGCGGACTTTATTGCTGCGGATGGTGAGCACCTGGGAGGCTTTATCTGCCCAGGGATGCCGTTGATGCGTAATCAACTGAGGACTCACACACGTCGAATTCGCTATGACGATCTGTCCGCCGAGCGCGCGCTGGTCAGTCTTTTGCCGGGGCGGACGACGGTTGAGGCTGTGGAGCGCGGTTGTTCGCTGATGTTGAGGGGGTTTGTCCTGACTCAGCTGGAGCTTGCACGTAGCTATTGGGGGGATGATTTCGTGGTGTTCCTCACCGGTGGTGATGCTGACCTGGTCTCTGGGGTTGTGCCGCAGGGGCGAGTGGTCCCTGATCTGGTTTTTGTTGGGTTGGCTATGGCGTGCCCATTGTCCTGAGGTTTTTATGCGCTGGTTGTTCCTGCTGCTCCTGGTTCTCAATGTGTTCTATTACGTCTGGCATCAGCAGGAAGCGCCTTTGCGAGCCAAGGAGGTAACGCCTCTGACGCTTTATAAAGGGTCTCAGCAGGATATCCGCTTGCTGAGCGAGTCGGCTGACAGGGTTGCAAGGCG
Source organism: Pseudomonas sp. NPDC089530 (assembly GCF_050280705.1). Classification (NCBI taxonomy): domain Bacteria; kingdom Pseudomonadati; phylum Pseudomonadota; class Gammaproteobacteria; order Pseudomonadales; family Pseudomonadaceae; genus Pseudomonas; species Pseudomonas sp. NPDC089530. Next base: position 2,074 of record NZ_JBNNVU010000192.1, read on the forward strand.
TGACAAGGACGCTGATGCTCAGGGTGACTGTCTTTATATCGGTGGTCTGGCTCGTCGTGAGCAGCTACAAGTGCTCGAGCAGCGTCTGTCGGCGTTGGGGGTAGAGGCTCGGGTGGCGCCTTTGAGTCTGCCCGATATGCCTGGTTACTGGTTGCGGGTACCCCCTGAAAGCAAGCATTTGTTGGATGATTCGCGGCTGCAGAATCTTGCTAAAGAATTCAATGAGTTAAAACATAAAATAATGTCATGCGAAGGCATTGCAACTGTCGAATAGTTTGCATAGAATGGCGCCCGCTCCGCAGTGAAGACCTCTAGAAGGTAAGCAAGGCGAAGCGAGGTCAATGCAGCTAACCTCAGGTTTTTAATGAGAAAAATGCTTGACAGAAGGGTGGCATAGTATAAAATGCTGCCTCGCTTAGGAGGGGTTCCCGAGCGGCCAAAGGGATCAGACTGTAAATCTGACGTCTACGACTTCGAAGGTTCGAATCCTTCCCCCTCCACCAGATTTAGCGTGAGCTGCAAGCTCCGCGGGTATAGTTTAGTGGTAGAACCTCAGCCTTCCAAGCTGATGATGCGGGTTCGCGAAGGCAAAAGGAATGGGCGCGAACAGCAACCAGCCGCCCTGCCCTTCGATCAGCT
>NZ_JBNNVU010000193.1:0-2695 GCF_050280705.1 Pseudomonas sp. NPDC089530
AGGCGCGCCTGGGTATCGTCGGCCTCGTGTTCGGCGCCAGGACGATCCGGAAGCTCTGCAGGTTGGACACCTGGCGCTTGTTGATCTCGCGGTTGAACAGCGCCAGCTGGTGCTCGAGGCTGTCGTAGTCACTGCGGATGTTGCGCAGGGTCCGGGCGATATCGGTCACCGCCGCGCGGCGTGCCTTGCCCAGGGTCAGGGCTTCTTCGGTACGGTGCGAGTAAGCGTTGATCAACAGTTGCAGGCGGCGCTCCATGTCGTCTTCGCTGTCGAACTTGGCCACGCCCTTGAGGCGGACCTGGGCGTACAGCGCTTCGATCTGGCCATCGATCCGCTGCAGGCCCTGCCAGCTGTCCTGATAGTCGTTGAGCAGCGGCAGCAGGTTGTCCATGGAGTCGTCCACCGGCTCCATGAACGGCGTGCCGAACGGCAGGTCCGCCGGCAACAGCTGACGGCGGCGCAGGGCGTCGTCGAGGGTGCGCTGCTTGGCCTCCATGTCGGCGATCTGCCGGCCCACCAGCTGCAGCTTGGCCGACAGCTGCTGGACGCGTTCGGTGAAGGCATCGCTGGAACGCTTGAGTTCGTCCTGGGCGGCTTCCATCTGCGCCAGCTGTTCCAGCTTCTCGCCTTCCTCGGCGCTCAGGGTCTGGGTGCGGCGGAAATCTTCCAGGGCCTTCTGCGCATCCAGCACCTGCTGGTACAGCGCTTCGGTCTGTGTCTTGCTCGCGGCGCGGTCGGCGGCCACCGCCTGTTGGGTTTTCAGCTGCTTGAGTTCTTTTTCCAGGCGTTCTTTCTGGTCGCGCAAGGCCGCGCGGTCAGCCAGCGCCTGCAAGGCCGGCGGTTCGATGTGGGAGATGTCGATGGACAGGCCCGGCACTTCGAAGCGTTCGCCCTTGAAGCCATCGAGAATCAGCTCCACGGATTTGACCCAGTCGCCGTTCTCGTCCAGGGCGATGCCGTGCTCGCCCAGCGGCAGGCTGAACAGCGCGCTGTTGAACAGGCGCATCAGACGCTCGACGTCCTGCTGGGAGAACTCCTCGCGCAGGCGGGCATAGCTGTTGTTGTCGGCGTGATCGAGCTGCTGCTTGACCGACTTCAGGCGTTTTTCCAGGTCGCGCAGGCGCTCTTCCAGGTCTTCGGCGGAGAACTGCCGGGACTGGGCCAGGGCGCCGGCCAGTTCGTCGTGGGCATCCTTGGCCGCCAGCAGTTGCTGTTCCAGGACCTTGACGTCGTCCACCAGGGCGAAGCGGTGCTTGAGCACCGACAGTTCGCCCAGCCAGCGCTGGGTACCGGTGATTTCCCGTTCCAGGCGCATCATTTCCTGGGTGCTGCTGCGCTGGTCGTTCTGCAGCGCGTCCTGTTCGTTGCGGTAGTGCTCGGCCTGGATGGTCAGCTCTTCCTTGCGCGCGCTGGCGTAGTCGGACCAGGTGCCCAGCAGCGAATCCAGCAGCGGCGACAGGCGATGCAGCTTGCCGCGCAGGATGTCGCGCTGCTTCACGCCGTTGGTCAGGGCTTCCACCAGGGAACCTGCGGCCACCAGCGAGTTGTAGTCCTGCTCCATGCGGCGCACGTCGCGGAAGGCGTCTTCGCAGGCGGCGATGTAGTCGACGCTGCCGGAGCGCAGGCTGTGCTCGAAGGCATCGAGGAACAGTTGCTTGAGCTTGGCCGCAGTGATTTCGCGCATGTGCAGCAGGTTGATGAACAGCGCGCGGAAGGTCTTCAGGCTCTGCTCGCTGGTGGAGCGCAGCGGAATCAGGGTCAGGTCCAGCGGAATCGAGGTATGCCCGCCCACCAGCAGGCGCCGCAGCTCGTCCGGCTTGAGTTCATAGGCCTTCAGGCCCTGGCGCTCGAGGTTGGTGAACAGCTCTTTCTGCCGCAGGCAGGTGTCGTCTTTCTGGTAGTGCGCCAGGTCCAGCGAGCCGGCATAGGCGAAGAACTGGTGACCGAAACTGCCGCCCGGGCCGCGCCCGGCCACGCCGATCACGTGAGGACCGTGGGGTAGGGAGACTTCCACCAGGATGTAGCTGGTATCGGTGGCGAAGTAGAAACGCCGCGATTGTTCCAGGCTGTACTTGCCGAAGCTCATGTCCGACATGCGCGCCAGGATCGGGAATTGCAGGGCGTTGATCGAAGCGGACTTACCCAGGTTGTTCGCGCCATAGACCGACAGCGGTTCTTCCAGCGGGAACAGACCCAGGCTGTAGCCGGCGGTGTTCAAAAGGGCAAAGCGGCGGATGCCGTAGCGTTCCTTGCTCATGCGTCGAGCTCCTGTTCTTCGGCAATGGCGCGGGCCAGAGCTTCTTCTTCACTTTCCTGCGCGCCTTCGGCGAATTCGCTGAGGTCCAGCGGGTCGTCGGTCTGCAGCAGTTTTTCGTCGCTGTCTTCGTCGATCAGCACCGGCGTCGGCAACGGCAGTACGCTGTGCAGGCTGGCCGCCAGGTCACGGTCCTGCTGTACCGACAGGCACACGTCGAGGAAACGGTGCATCGGCGGCAGGAAGCGGTAGATGCCCGGCTCCTCGCCGGCAAAACCCAGTTGGGTCATGCGCCGCATGATTTTTTCTTCCAGTTCTTCATAGGTCTGTACTTCGGCCTGGATAAACAGGTCGCGGTACTTCTCCAGCAATGACGGCAGTTCGTCGCGGCCGAGGCTGCCGCAACCACTGCTTAGCCGCTTGAACCGCGAACAGGGCGAC
>NZ_JBNNVU010000194.1:0-2629 GCF_050280705.1 Pseudomonas sp. NPDC089530
AAGGCGTTCGCTGCGAACCGAAAAAACGGCGCCCCGTGAGCGCCGTTTTTTTATGCCTGTGATTTCAGTTGCTCCGTATCGCCTGGATCGCGAGCGAAGAACACCAGACCGTAGGTGACCCAGACGATGGCCAGCAGGATAGCCAGGGGCCATTCCAGTTCCGCGTATTCCTTGGTGGTGGTGTAACCCAGCGGCAAGGTAACGATCGCGCCGACGATCACGGCTTGCCAACCCCAGAAGGTGAAGGCCGCGAGGCTGTCGGAAATCAGTCGCGTTTGGCAGGTTCGCTGCACGACGTAGTAAGAAGTGGCAAACAACGCACATCCACCGAAGGCGAAAATCACCAGGTTGGTGTGCAGCGGGCGCAGGCGTCCAAACGTCGTCCACGGCAGACCGAAGTTCAACTCCGGCCAGACCAGTTGTGAGGCGATGAAGACACCGAGCCCCATGCCAAGGATCCCCCAGACCACCGTCATGATGGCGAACTGGCGGACTACCTTATAGTTATAAGCAGTCGGACTGATTGCTGTGCTCATTCTAAGGTTCCACGGTTTGGGTGTTTTATTAGGAGTAAAAATCGGCCGCAAGTATGGAGAAAGCGGGGGGTCATTGCAACGCGCCATGACCTGGGTCAATGCTTTCAAAAGCTGATTCTGCGGCCTTTCCATACGCGGAGTAAGGACAAAATCAGCCCCGGACAAAATGTCGCAGCGGACGAAAAAAAGGCGGGGGGACAGGTCAGTTGTAACCGGGTGTGTGGAAAGCAACTGAGCGAGCGACAGACGGTAAGTGACGCGACAGCCGGTATAAACCAGCCTTTGCGGCCTGCCCTCGGACAACGGCTTCGAATGCAGCGGCTACTTCTGGTCTGTGACCGGCCATTGCCAGTCCACTGGGAAGCAGCTTAGACCCGAATCCGGAGAGTGGAAAGGCAGGAGGTAGAGAGGGTGCGACACTTGGTCGCGTCGAGGCGGGGAACTGCCGCATCGAAGGATGCGGCAGGGGAGGAGCGGCGATTACTCGCTGGGGTTTTCGGTTTTGGCCTGGGCGGCCGCGTTGTGCGACAGGCTGTAGACATAGGCCGCGAGCAGCTGGACCTTGTCGTTGCCGAGCAGTTCGTTCTGCGCCGGCATGTGGCCCTGGCGACCATGGCGAATGGTCTGTTGCAGCTGGGTCAGGCTGGTGCCGTAGATGAAGCCGGCCGGTTGCGTCAGGTTCGGCGCCCCCATGATTTCAGTGCCCTGGCCGTTGGCGCCGTGACAGGCGACGCAGGTGGTGCTGAACGCCTGCTTGCCGGCGGCCAGGTCGGCGCTGCTGTCGGCTGGCAATGGCAGGCCGGCCAGGTCGTGGCGTACATAGGCCGCGACGTTCTTCACCCCGTCTTCGCCCAGCACTTCGCCCCAGGCCGGCATGGCTGCCATGCGGCCGCCCATGATGGTGGCCTTGATGGTGTCGGCACTGCCGCCCCAGCGCCAGTTGCTGTCGGCCAGGTTGGGGAAGCCGAAGGCGCCCTTGGCGTCGGAACCGTGGCACACCGAGCAGTTGGACGCGAACAGGCGTCCGCCCATTTTCAGCGCTTGCGGGTCCTTGGCCACTTCTTCCACGGGCATGGCCGCGAATTTGGCGAAGATCGGACCGAACTTGGCGTCTGCCTTGTTCATTTCCTTTTCCCATTCCTTGGTCTGGGTCCAGCCGTCCTCATAGCCCGGCAGGATACCTTTCCAGTTGCCCAGGCCCGGGTAGAGGATCAGGTAGCCGACGGAAAACACCAGGGTGCCGGCGAACAGCAGGAACCACCATTGCGGCAGGGGGTTGTCGTACTCCTCGATGCCATCGAACGCGTGGCCCATGGTCTGGTCGACGCTGCCCTTGGTCTCGCCCTTGCGCGTGCCGATCAACAGCCAGGTCAAGCCGATCAGGCTGCCAATGGTCAGTACGCAGATGTACGTACTCCAGAAGGTGGTCATGGCCGAATGCTCCTTGTCGCATGCTCTTCGGATTGAGCGTCATCAGATGAATTGCCGGGCATTTCCGGCGCCGGTTCGTCGGCAAAGGGCAGCAGGCGCGCCTGGGCGAACTCCGGGTTGCGCTTGGCGTTGAATACCCAGATCGACAGGCCGATGAAGGCGATCATCACCACCAGCGTGCCCAGCCCGCGGATCATGCCGGTATCGAGTTCAAGACCCATGGCTCACCTCTTGCTCTTGATCGCAGTGCCGAGCACTTGCAGGTAGGCGACCAGGGCGTCCATTTCGGTCTTGCCCTTGAGGGAGGCGACGGCGCCGGCGATATCGTCGTCGTTGTACGGCACGCCGAGGGTGCGCATGGCGCGCAGCTTGGTTTCGGTGTGGCTGCTGTCGACCTGCTGGGTGACCAGCCATGGGTAGGCCGGCATCTTCGACTCGGGCACCACGTTGCGCGGGTTGTACAGGTGCGCGCGGTGCCAGTCGTCGGAGTAGCGGGCGCCGACCCGGGCCAGGTCCGGACCGGTACGCTTGGAGCCCCACAGGAACGGGTGGTCCCAGACGCTTTCGCCGGCGACCGAGTAGTGGCCGTAGCGTTCGGTTTCGGCGCGGAACGGACGGATCATCTGCGAGTGGCAGCCGACGCAGCCTTCACGGATGTAGAT
>NZ_JBNNVU010000195.1:0-2596 GCF_050280705.1 Pseudomonas sp. NPDC089530
GGGTGCGTTGGGCGTAGTGGCTCTGGTATTGCTGCAGCAGGGTAAAGGTGCGGACGCTGGCGCGTCTTTCGGGGCAGGTGCATCAAATACTGTGTTCGGAAGCCAAGGTTCCTCTACCTTTCTTAGTAAGTTTACTGCTATACTTGCCGCAGGTTTTTTCATAACCAGCTTAGGGTTAGGTTACTTTGCTAAAGAGAAGGCTCACGAGCTGACTCAAGTAGGTTTGCCAAATCCAGCGGTGCTTGAAGTGCCAAAGCAAAAACCGGCTTCTGATGATGTCCCGGTGCTCCAAGAGCAAAAGTCGGCAACCAATGCGACTGACGTACCTCAAGCTCCAGAGCAGAAGTAAGAAGAGTTTCATGCAGTAACGTAGTCTATGCCGAGGTGGTGGAATTGGTAGACACGCAACCTTGAGGTGGTTGTGCCCATAGGGTGTAGGGGTTCGAGTCCCCTTCTCGGTACCAATTGTCAGGAGAGCCCGCTGTTGCGGGCTTTCTTGTAGGTGGAAGGTTACATTGACCCAAAAAGGGATCGGTCGTATACTTCCGCCCCAGCTTTGTCGCGGGGTGGAGCAGTCTGGTAGCTCGTCGGGCTCATAACCCGAAGGTCGTCGGTTCAAATCCGGCCCCCGCAACCAGTTTTCGCGGAGCCCCTTTTCAGGGGCTTTTTGTTAGCTGGACACTTTATAACGCCGCTATTCAACGGCGTTTCCGGGATGGGCGCTTCGCCCATTTTTTATTTGCACAAGCATGCACGAGGGGGTTCAGGTGTCGAGCAAGCTAGAACAGTTGCAGGCCTTGTTGGCCCCGGTGGTCGTGGCCCTTGGCTATGAATGCTGGGGTATCGAGTTTTCGGCTCAAGGTCGCCACTCACTATTGCGCGTTTATATCGATAAAGAAGGCGGTGTGCTGGTGGACGACTGTGCCATCGTCAGCCGTCAGCTCAGCGGTGTCCTGGATGTCGAAGATCCGATCTCCGTTGAATACACCCTTGAAGTTTCCTCTCCTGGCATGGAACGCCCGCTGTTCACCCTTGAACAGTTTGCCAAGTATGTCGGTGAACAAGTGAAGATCAAGCTGCGCTCGCCTTTTGAAGGTCGGCGTAATTTTCAGGGCTTTCTCCGCGGGGTGGAGGAGCAGGACGTCGTGGTGCAGGTAGAAGACCACGAGTTCCTGTTGCCGATCGATATGATCGACAAGGCCCACATAATTCCCAGTTTTGACTGAGACGCGGATCCCGCGGATCCAATGGCTTGCGAAAGGCGAGGCGTACGATGAGCAAAGAAGTACTGCTGGTTGTTGAGTCGGTATCCAATGAAAAGGGTGTACCGGCAAGCGTGATTTTTGAAGCGCTGGAGCTGGCCCTGGCCACTGCTACCAAAAAGCGTTTTGAAGACGAAGTGGACCTGCGTGTGGAAATCAATCGCCACACCGGTTCCTACGAGACTTTCCGTCGCTGGACGGTTGTCGAAGAAGCCGACCTGGATGACCCAGCGGTAGAAACCTGGCCGAGCAAGGCCCGCGAGACTCATCCCGATGCCAAGGTCGGTGATGTGATCGAGGAAAAAATCGAATCCATCGAGTTCGGCCGCATCGCTGCCCAGACCGCCAAGCAGGTCATCGTGCAGAAGGTTCGCGAAGCCGAGCGTGCTCAAGTCGTTGATGCTTACCGCGAGCGCCTGGGGGAAATCATCTCCGGCACCGTGAAAAAAGTGACCCGCGATAACGTGATCGTCGACCTGGGTAACAACGCCGAAGCGCTGTTGGCCCGCGAAGACATCATTTCCCGCGAGACTTTCCGTGTTGGCGTGCGTCTGCGCGCGCTGCTCAAGGAAATTCGCACCGAGAACCGCGGCCCGCAGCTGATCCTGTCGCGTACCGCGCCGGAAATGCTGATCGAGCTGTTCCGCATCGAAGTGCCGGAAATTGCCGAAGGCCTGATCGAAGTCATGGCTGCCTCCCGTGATCCGGGATCGCGCGCCAAGATTGCGGTCCGTTCTAAAGACAAGCGCATTGACCCTCAGGGTGCGTGCATCGGTATGCGCGGTTCGCGCGTCCAGGCCGTTTCCGGTGAGTTGGGCGGCGAGCGTGTGGACATCGTCCTGTGGGACGACAACCCGGCGCAGTTCGTGATCAATGCCATGTCGCCGGCTGAAGTCGCGGCCATTATCGTCGACGAAGATGCCCATGCCATGGACATCGCCGTTGGCGCAGACAACCTGGCTCAGGCCATCGGTCGCGGTGGTCAGAACGTGCGTCTGGCTAGCCAGCTGACTGGCTGGACCCTGAACGTGATGACCGAATCGGACATCCAGGCTAAGCAGCAAGCTGAAACCGGCGACATCCTGCGCAATTTCATCGAAGAGCTGGAAGTCGATGAAGAGCTGGCGCAAGTGCTGGTTGATGAAGGTTTCACCAGCCTGGAAGAGATTGCCTACGTACCGTTGGAAGAAATGCTCAACATCGACGGCTTTGACGAAGACATCGTCAACGAGCTCCGCGCTCGTGCCAAGGATCGCTTGTTGACTAAACCGAGCGCTGCCTGCTGGTGGATTGCCTGACGTTATGGCTGACCAACCTGTTGCTGCTGGGCGATC
>NZ_JBNNVU010000196.1:0-2577 GCF_050280705.1 Pseudomonas sp. NPDC089530
AACTCTTCGATCTTGGCTTGCAGGTCGGCGATCGGCTGTTCGAAATCAAGAAAATTCGGGTTCATAGGCGTCCGTCTTGGGTCGACGTCCAAGAGAGCTTGGGCCGGCCGGTTGTCTATTCGCGCCCTACCTTAAGGGAGAGGCGCGTTCAGGTCGAGATTAAAAATTCGGGTCGAGATCGGCGCCCTTTCCTGGCGCCTGACCGTCAACGGTATTGGAGGAAGACGTTGTCTCGCCCGAACTGGTCACGCAGGGCTTGAATCAAGGCATCCGCCGGATCGATCCGCCAGGCTTCGCCGAACTGCAGCAACGCCTTGGCGTCTTCCCGGGTGTACTCCATGGAGATCGGGCAGGCGCCGCGATGGCGCTTGCACAACTCCCCCAGCCAGCGTAGCTGATCGCCCTTGAGGGCTTCGGTGTGCACCTTCAGGCGCAGGCTTTCCGCCAGGTTGGTGCGGGCGTCTTCCATGCTCATCACGCGCTTGACCCGCAGGCGCAGGCCGCCGGAAAAGTCGTCGTTGCTGACTTCGCCCTCGACCACCACCATCGCATCGGTCTGCAGCAGCGATTGCGCCGAATGGAAAGCATCGGCGAACAGCGAAGCCTCGATCCGTCCCGAGCGATCGTCCAGGGTGATGAACCCCATCTTGTCGCCCTTTTTGTTCTTCATCACCCGCAGGGCGATGATCATGCCTGCGACGGTCTGGGTATCGCGCGCCGGCTTCAGGTCGACGATGCGCTGGCGGGCGAAACGGCGGATCTCGCCTTCGTATTCGTCGATCGGGTGCCCGGTGAGGTACAGGCCCAGGGTGTCCTTCTCGCCTTTCAGGCGCTCCTTGAGGGTCAGCTCCTTGGCCTTGCGATGGCTGGCGTAGACGTCCGCGTCCTCTTCGACGAACAGGCCGCCAAACAAGTCGGCATGGCCACTGTCATGGGTACGGGCGGTCTGTTCCGCGGCTTTGATCGCCTCTTCCATCGCCGCCAGCAGCACCGCGCGGTTCTGGTCGATGCTGGCCTGATAGGCTTTCGGCTCGTCATGGAAGTACGGGCCCAGGCGATCCAGGGCGCCGCTGCGAATCAAGCCGTCCAGGGTGCGCTTGTTGATGCGCTTGAGGTCGACCCGGGCGCAGAAATCGAACAGGTCCTTGAACGGACCGTCCTCCCGCGCCTCGGTGATCGCCTCCACCGGGCCCTCGCCGACGCCCTTGATCGCGCCGAGGCCGTACACGATGCGGCCTTCGTCGTTCACCGTGAACTTGAACTCGGAGGTGTTCACGTCCGGAGCATCCAGGCGCAGCTTCATGGTCCGCACTTCCTCGATCAAGGTCACGACCTTGTCGGTGTTGTGCATATCCGCCGAGAGTACCGCGGCCATGAAAGGCGCCGGGTAGTGCGCCTTGAGCCAGGCGGTCTGGTAGGAAACCAGGCCGTAGGCGGCGGAGTGGGATTTGTTGAAACCGTAACCGGCGAACTTCTCCACCAGGTCGAAAATGTTACCGGCCAGGTCGGCATCGATGCCATTACCGGCGCAACCCTCGATGAAACCGCCGCGCTGCTTGGCCATTTCCTCGGGTTTCTTCTTACCCATGGCGCGACGCAGCATGTCCGCGCCACCCAGGGTGTAGCCGGCCATGACCTGGGCGATCTGCATCACCTGTTCCTGATACAGGATGATGCCGTAGGTCGGCGCCAGTACTGGCTGCAGGCCTTCGTACTGGTAGTCGGGGTGCGGGTACGCCAGTTCGGCGCGCCCGTGCTTGCGGTTGATGAAGTCATCCACCATGCCCGATTGCAGCGGCCCCGGACGGAACAGGGCCACCAGTGCGATCAAGTCTTCCAGGCAGTCGGGCTTGAGCTTCTTGATCAGCTCTTTCATGCCGCGGGATTCAAGCTGGAACACCGCGGTGGTTTCAGCTTTTTGCAGCAGGCTGTAAGTCGGCTTGTCGTCGAGCGGGATAAAGGCGATATCCAGTGGTGCCTCGCCGGTCTTGGCCCGATCCCGGTTGATGGTGCCAAGCGCCCAATCGATGATGGTCAGGGTCCGCAGACCGAGAAAGTCGAACTTCACCAGGCCGGCGGCCTCGACGTCGTCCTTGTCGAACTGGGTCACCAGGCCGCCGCCTTCCTCGTCGCAGGAAATGGGCGAGAAGTCGGTGAGCTTGGTGGGCGCGATCACCACGCCCCCGGCGTGCTTGCCGGTACCACGGGTGACACCCTCGAGCTTGAGGGCCATCTCCCAGATTTCCGCCGCCTCTTCATCGACCTTGATGAAGTCCCGCAGGATTTCTTCCTGCTCGTAGGCCTTTTCCAGGGTCATGCCGACTTCGAACGGGATCATCTTCGACAGACGATCGGCCAGGCCGTAGGACTTGCCCTGCACCCGCGCCACATCGCGCACCACCGCCTTCGCGGCCATGGAACCGAAGGTGATGATCTGGCTTACCGCGTTACGGCCATATTTTTCGGCCACATAGTCGATGACCCGGTCACGGCCGTCCATGCAGAAGTCGACGTCGAAGTCGGGCATGGAAACCAGTACCGGGAAGAGGAAACGATCGAACAGCAGGTCATATTCCA
>NZ_JBNNVU010000197.1:0-2552 GCF_050280705.1 Pseudomonas sp. NPDC089530
TTCCATTGCAAACGTAGCGCCAGTAACGCGCAGAGCAGCGCGCTGGCCGCGGCGGCCAGCAACAGCAGGCTGGCCTGCCAGTGCGCCGGGGCCGTGATGAACGAGTCCTACCAGCAGCCAGCCATGCCGGCCGGTGTCGAGGAAGGCATCATCAAGGGCATGTACCTGCTTGAGGAAGACACCCGCGAAGCGGCGCACCACGTACAGCTGATGGGCTCCGGCACCATCCTGCGCGAAGTCCGTGAAGCGGCGAAGATCCTGCGTGACGAATTCAACGTGGCGGCGGACGTATGGAGCGTTACCAGCTTCAACGAACTGCGTCGCGATGGCCTGGCAGTCGAGCGCAGCAACCGTCTGCACCCGGGCCAGAAGCCTAAACTGAGCTACGTCGAAGAGTGCCTGGGCGGCCGTCAGGGTCCGGTCATCGCCTCTACCGACTACATGAAGCTGTTCGCCGAACAGATTCGTCAGTGGGTCCCGTCCAAGGAATTCAAAGTCCTGGGCACCGACGGTTTCGGCCGCAGTGACAGCCGCAAGAAGCTGCGTCACTTCTTCGAAGTCGACCGTCATTTCGTGGTGTTGGCAGCCCTGGAAGCCTTGGCTGACCGTGGTGATATCGAACCTAAGGTCGTGGCTGAAGCCATCACCAAGTTCGGCATCAACCCGGAAAAACGCAACCCACTGGACTGCTGAGGAGATTTTTTGTGAGCGAACTCATTCGCGTACCTGACATCGGCAGCGGTGAAGGTGAAGTAATCGAACTGTTTGTGAAGGTCGGCGACCGTATCGAAGCCGACCAGAGCATCCTGACGCTGGAATCGGACAAGGCCAGCATGGAAGTTCCGGCCCCCAAGGCCGGCATCATCAAGAGCCTGAAAGTGAAGCTGGGCGACCGCCTGAAAGAAGGCGACGAGCTGCTGGAACTGGAAGTCGAGGGTGCCGCTGCCGCGGCGCCAGCGGCCGCCGCGCCGGCTGCCAAGGCCGCTGAAAAACCGGCTGCCGCCCCAGCTCCTGCCGCACCGAGCGCTGCGCCTGCCGCCGCCTCGACCCAGCAGGTCCACGTGCCGGATATCGGTTCGTCGGGCAAGGCCCAGATCATCGAGATCCAGGTCAAGGTCGGCGACACCGTCGCGGCCGACCAGTCGCTGATCACCCTCGAATCCGACAAGGCCAGCATGGAAATCCCATCGCCTGCCGCTGGCGTGGTCGAGAGCATCAGCGTCAAGCTCAACGACGAAGTCGGCACCGGTGACCTGATCCTGGCCCTGAAAGTGGCGGGCGCTGCTGCCGCCGCTGCACCGGCCCAGGCTGCTGCGCCGGCCGCTGCCGCTCCGGCACCGGTTGCCGCCGCTCCTGCCGCCCCGGCTGCCGATAGCGTCCAGGACATCCACGTTCCGGACATCGGCTCGGCCGGCAAGGCCAAGATCATCGAAGTGCTGGTCAAGGCCGGTGACAGCGTTGCTGCCGACCAGTCGCTGATCACCCTCGAGTCCGACAAGGCCAGCATGGAAATCCCATCGCCAGCCGCCGGCATCGTGGAAAGCGTTTCGATCAAGCTGGACGACGAAGTCGGTACCGGCGACCTGATCCTCAAGCTCAAGGTCAAAGGCGCTGCCCCTGCGGCCGCTCCTGCGCCTGCTGCGGCCCCGGCCGCCGCCAAGCCTGAAGCCGCGCCTGCCGCTCCGGCACCCGTCGCTGCCGCGGCCCCAGTGGCCGCCCCGGCACAACCGGGCGCCAAGGTTCATGCCGGCCCTGCCGTGCGCCAGCTGGCGCGCGAGTTCGGTGTCGAACTGAACGCGGTGAGCCCGAGCGGTCCGCACGGTCGCATCCTGAAGGAAGACGTGCAGGTTTACGTCAAGGCCATGATGCAGAAGGCCAAGGAAGCTCCGGCAGCTGCCGGCGCAACCGGTGGCGCCGGCATTCCGCCAGTTCCGGCAGTGGACTTCAGCCGCTTCGGCGAGATCGAAGAAGTGCCGATGACCCGCCTGATGCAGGCCGGTGCATCGAACCTGCATCGCAGCTGGCTGAACGTGCCTCACGTCACCCAGTTCGACTCGGCCGACATTACCGAGCTGGAAGCTTTCCGCGTCGCCCAGAAAGCCGTTGCAGAGAAGGCCGGCGTCAAGCTGACCGTCCTGCCGCTGCTGCTGAAATCCTGCGCGCACCTGCTCAAGGAACTGCCGGACTTCAACAGCTCGCTGGCGCCTAGCGGCAAAGCGATCATTCGCAAGAAGTACGTGAACATCGGCTTTGCGGTCGATACCCCGGATGGCCTGCTGGTACCGGTGATCAAGAACGTCGATCAGAAGAGCCTGCTGCAACTGGCGGCCGAAGCCGCCTCCCTGGCTGAGAAAGCCCGGACCAAGAAGCTCTCGGCCGACGACATGCAGGGCGCCTGCTTCACCATCTCCAGCCTCGGCCACATTGGCGGTACCGGCTTCACGCCGATCGTCAACGCGCCGGAAGTGGCGATCCTCGGCGGCAACACGCCGCGGGGCCTGCGATGAACCGCCTGATCCACAGCCTCAACCGCCTGGCCCTGGCGGTGATGC
>NZ_JBNNVU010000198.1:0-2417 GCF_050280705.1 Pseudomonas sp. NPDC089530
GTGGTGAAGGTGGTTACCTGATCAACAAGCATGGTGAGCGTTTCATGGAGCGTTATGCTCCGAACGCCAAGGACCTTGCCGGTCGTGACGTTGTTGCCCGTTCGATGGTTAAAGAGATCATCGCCGGCAACGGCTGCGGTCCGAACGGCGACCACGTGATGCTCAAGCTCGACCACCTGGGCGAGGAAGTGCTGCACAGCCGTCTGCCAGGTATCTGCGAACTGTCCAAGACTTTCGCTCACGTTGACCCGGTTGTCGCTCCGGTTCCGGTCGTTCCGACTTGCCACTACATGATGGGCGGCGTTGCCACCAACATTCATGGCCAGGCGATCACCCAGAACGCCGAAGGCGTGGACGAAATCATTCCAGGCCTGTTCGCCGTAGGTGAAGTGGCTTGCGTATCGGTGCACGGTGCCAACCGTCTGGGCGGCAACTCGCTGCTCGACCTGGTGGTATTCGGTCGCGCAGCCGGCCTGCACCTGGAAAAAGCCCTGACCGACGGTATCGAATATGACGACGCTACCGAAGCCGACATCAATGCGGCCCTGGCGCGTCTGTCTGCTCTGAACGCACGTACCGATGGTGAAGACGTAGCTACCCTGCGTCGCGAGCTGCAAAGCTGCATGCAGAACTACTTCGGTGTATTCCGCACTGGCGAATACATGCAGAAGGGTATTGCCCAGCTGGCCGAACTGCGTACCCGCATTGCCAACGTCAAGATCAACGACAAGTCGCAGGCGTTCAACACTGCGCGTATCGAAGCGCTGGAACTGCAGAACCTGCTGGAAGTGGCTGAAGCCACCGCCATCGCTGCAGAAGTGCGCAAAGAGTCCCGCGGCGCCCACGCCCGTGAAGACTTCGAAGACCGTGACGACGAAAACTGGCTGTGCCACACCCTGTACTTCCCGGGTGAGAAGCGCGTTGCCAAGCGTGCCGTTAACTTCTCGCCGAAGACTGTTCCGACTTTTGAACCAAAAGTCCGGACTTACTAAAGGGTGATCGATATGTTGCAAGTTGAAGTTTATCGTTACAACCCTGACACCGACTCTGCGCCGAAAACCCAGGTTTTCCAGGTCGACACCGGTGGCAAGGATCTGATGGTGCTGGACGTACTGGCGCTGATCAAAGAGCAGGACGAAGGTTTCTCCTACCGTCGCTCCTGCCGCGAAGGCGTTTGCGGTTCCGATGGCATGAACATCAACGGCAAGAACGGCCTGGCTTGCATCACGCCGCTGTCCGCCGTAGTGAAGAACAACAAGCTGGTTGTTCGCCCGCTGCCAGGTTTGCCGGTTATCCGTGACCTGGTCGTCGATATGAGCATCTTCTACAAGCAATACGAGAAGGTGAAGCCATTCCTGCAGAACGACACGCCGGCCCCGGCCATCGAGCGTCTGCAGTCCCCGGAAGAGCGCGAAAAGCTCGATGGTCTGTACGAGTGCATCCTGTGCGCTTGCTGCTCGACTTCCTGCCCGTCCTTCTGGTGGAACCCGGACAAGTTCCTGGGCCCGGCCGCTCTGCTGCAAGCCTATCGCTTCCTGGCAGACAGCCGCGACACTAAGACCTCCGAGCGTCTGGCTTCGCTGGATGATCCGTTCAGCGTATTCCGCTGCCGCGGCATCATGAACTGCGTCAACGTCTGTCCGAAAGGCCTGAACCCGACTAAGGCCATCGGTCACATACGTAACATGCTGCTGCAGAGCGGCGTGTGATTCAGCTGCTGTAACCCAGCTGTTGTAAAGGCAGGACCGCTGTACCCGTGGATGCTACGGCGCAGGCTTCAACCGGCGCCGTAGTTTTAAGCTGAGCAGCAGCTCAAAAAGTTGCCGCTCGTATTTTGAAGAAATGAGACAAGCAGGGGCATCCGGGCTGGTACCCGGACTATCAGCGTGATCCTAAGTGGCTTGTTTTGGTCGCTGCACTCGGACTTTTGCAAGTTTGCTCGGTGTCTTCGCCGGTGGTGTTCCCCTAACCGAGGGTGACCAAGCATGCAAGAAAGCGTGATGCAGCGCATGTGGAACAGCGCCTACCTATCCGGTAGTAACGCTGCCTATGTGGAAGAGCTCTACGAGCTCTACCTGCACGACCCTAACGCTGTGCCAGAAGAGTGGCGCACTTACTTCCAGAAGTTGCCTACCGACGGCAGCACTGCCATCGATGTTTCGCACTCGACAATCCGCGATCATTTCGTGTTGCTGGCAAAGAACCAGCGCCGCGCCCAGCCGGTATCCGCCGGTAGCGTGAGCAGTGAGCACGAGAAGAAGCAAGTTGAAGTGCTGCGATTGATCCAGGCCTATCGGATGCGTGGCCACCAGGGATCCCAGCCGAGCAACTGATCCTCAACGACAGCCACACCAACATCGGCAACGACCGGCGCGAGCAGATCAGCCGCGACAGTCACAGCCTGGTTGAAAATGACC
>NZ_JBNNVU010000199.1:0-2044 GCF_050280705.1 Pseudomonas sp. NPDC089530
CCCACGCCCACCCATTCAAAGTCGGTATCGGCCCGGGCTCGATCTGCACCACCCGTATCGTCGCCGGTGTCGGCGTCCCGCAGATCAGCGCCATCGCCAATGTCGCCGCCGCCCTCGAAGGCACCGGCGTGCCCTTGATCGCCGACGGCGGCATCCGCTTCTCCGGTGACCTGTCCAAGGCCATCGTGGCCGGTGCCTCGGCCGTGATGATGGGTTCGATGTTCGCCGGTACCGAAGAGGCGCCAGGCGAGATCGAACTGTTCCAGGGCCGTTCGTACAAGGCTTACCGCGGCATGGGTTCGCTGGGCGCCATGTCCCAGGCCCAGGGCTCTTCCGACCGTTACTTCCAGGACTCCTCCGCGGGTGCCGAGAAGCTGGTTCCGGAAGGCATCGAAGGCCGTGTCCCTTACAAGGGCACCCTGACCGCCATCATCCACCAGCTGATGGGTGGCCTGCGTTCTTCCATGGGTTACACCGGTAGCGCCAACATCGAAGAAATGCGCACCAAGCCTGAGTTCGTACGCATCACTGGCGCCGGCATGGCCGAATCCCACGTCCACGACGTGCAGATCACCAAGGAAGCGCCGAACTACCGCGTAGGTTGATGCTTCAAGCAAAACGTTAAATGACCGGGGCTGTTTTATTCAGCCCCGAGTCGTTTCTGAATCACGATTGTTTTCGAATTACCTAGACGAGACTGAATCATGGCCCTCGACATTCACGCCCACCGCATCCTGATCCTCGATTTCGGTTCCCAGTACACCCAGCTGATCGCCCGCCGCGTGCGTGAGATCGGTGTGTATTGCGAACTGCATCCGTTCGACATGGATGACGAAGCGATTCGCGAATTCGCTCCCAAAGGTGTCATTCTCGCCGGCGGCCCCGAGTCCGTGCACGAAGCCAACAGCCCACGCTGCCCACAGGCGGTGTTCGACCTGGGCGTGCCGGTTTTCGGTATCTGCTACGGCATGCAGACCATGGCCGAGCAAATGGGCGGCAAGGTCGAAGGCTCCGAGCTGCGTGAATTCGGTTATGCCCGCGTCGATGTGGTCGGCAAGAGCCGCCTGCTGGACGGCATCGAAGACCACGTGGACGCCGACGGCCTGTTCGGCCTCGACGTGTGGATGAGCCACGGTGACAAGGTCACCAAGATGCCGGAAGACTTCCACATCCTGGCCAGCACCCCGAGCTGCCCGATTGCCGGCATGTTCAACGACGATCTGCGCTATTACGGCGTGCAGTTCCATCCGGAAGTGACCCACACCAAGCAGGGTGGTCGCATCCTGTCGCGCTTCATCCTCGACATCTGCGGCTGCGAAGCCCTGTGGACGCCGTCGCACATCGCCGACGACGCCATCGCCCAGATCCGTGCCCAGGTCGGCACCGACAATGTGCTGCTCGGCCTGTCCGGCGGTGTTGACTCCTCGGTGGTCGCGGCCCTGCTGCACAAGGCCATCGGCGACCAGCTGACCTGCGTCTTTGTCGACAACGGCCTGCTGCGCCTGCACGAAGGCGAGCAAGTGATGGCCATGTTCGCCGAGAACATGGGCGTCAAGGTGATCCGCGCCAACGCTGAAGATCAGTTCCTCAGCAACCTGGCCGGCGAAGCCGACCCGGAGAAGAAGCGCAAGATCATCGGCCGGACCTTCATCGACGTGTTCGATGCCGAATCCTGCAAGCTGGAGAACATCAAGTTCCTGGCCCAGGGCACTATCTACCCGGACGTGATCGAGTCGGCTGGCGCCAAGAGCGGCAAGGCCCACGTGATCAAGTCGCACCACAACGTGGGCGGCCTGCCGGAAGAGATGAACCTCAAGCTGGTCGAGCCACTGCGCGAGCTGTTCAAGGACGAAGTCCGTCGTCTGGGCCTGGAACTGGGCCTGCCGTACGACATGGTCTACCGTCACCCGTTCCCGGGCCCGGGCCTGGGCGTGCGCATCCTCGGCGAAGCGCACGCCACGGGTGTCGGCGATTTCCTGGGTCACCTTGTGCTTGGGCAGGATGCCGCCGTGGCCGGGCTTGGCGCCCTGGCTCATCTTGATCT
>NZ_JBNNVU010000200.1:0-1958 GCF_050280705.1 Pseudomonas sp. NPDC089530
GCCAGAACACCGGCTTTTTCGCAGGAGCGCTTGAAACGACGCAGAGCTACGTCGAAGGGTTCGTTCTCTTTAACTTTGACGGCTGGCATCCAGAGCTACCTTCATTCATTACCGGGGTCAACGTTCCCATCGCAAAAGTCGCGGCTGAGCTCGTCGGTTTTTAAGGGTTGCGGATGTTAACCCCTCATCGCTCGGAATGCAAAGCCTCTGATCGAAAACCGCTGGTCGGCTGAGGGAGTGGCGACTATTATGCGCGCCTTCGAATTTAGCCTCTACAAGGCGCAAGCCCATGCTAGTACTGGGATTAGAAACCTCCTGCGACGAAACCGGCGTCGCGCTTTACGACAGCGAGCGTGGCCTGCTGGCCGATGCGCTGTTCAGTCAGATCGACCTGCATCGAGCCTACGGTGGCGTGGTGCCGGAGCTGGCCTCTCGGGATCACGTCAAGCGCATGCTGCCCCTGATCCGTCAGGTGTTGGCCGAGGCGGACTGTGTGCCGACCGAAATCGATGCCATTGCCTATACCGCGGGTCCCGGCCTGGTCGGAGCCCTTCTGGTGGGCGCCTCCTGCGCCCAGGCGCTGGCCTTTGCCTGGGGCATTCCAGCGCTCGGTGTGCACCATATGGAAGGCCACTTGCTGGCCCCGATGCTGGAAGAGCAACCACCGGAGTTTCCGTTCGTCGCCTTGCTGGTGTCTGGCGGCCATACGCAGTTAGTGCGGGTCGACGGCATCGGCCAATACGAGCTGATGGGCGAAACCCTGGACGATGCCGCCGGTGAAGCCTTCGACAAAACGGCGAAGATGATCGGCCTGAATTATCCCGGCGGTCCGGAAATCGCTCGCCTGGCTGCCCAGGGGGTAGCTGGGCGCTTTGTCTTCCCGCGGCCGATGACCGATCGCCCGGGGCTGGATTTCAGCTTCAGCGGCCTGAAGACCTTTGCCCTGAACACCTGGCAACAGTGCGTCAGCGCTGGAGACGACGGCGAACAAACCCGTTGCGACATCTCGCTCGCCTTCCAGCAGGCGGTGGTGGAAACTTTGACCATCAAATGCAAGCGCGCCTTAAAGCAGGCAGGGCTCAAACGTCTGGTAATAGCCGGCGGCGTGAGCGCCAACAAGGCGCTGCGTGCATCGCTGGAGAAGATGCTCGGCGAGATGAAGGGCAATGTGTTTTACGCCCGCCCTGAATTTTGCACCGACAACGGCGCAATGATCGCTTTTGCCGGCTGCCAGCGGCTGCAGGCCGGACAGCAGGAGAGCCTGGCGATCAGTGTGCAGGCGCGCTGGCCGATGGAGCAGTTGTTGCCGTTGTAAGAGGGTGTTTGCCCGGCCTGGATCAGATTTATCTCAGGATTCAGAAATGCCGTTCGCGCCCGGCGAACAGGTCGCGTAGATTGCCGCGGTGGCGCCAGACGATGAGCAGCGTGAGTACGCTCATCGGCAGCAATGCCGCCGGTGCCTGCCAGGCCAGCAGTGGCAGGGTCAGGGGCGTGGCGATCAAGGCCGCCAGGGAACTGGTGCGGGTCAGGTAGAAGGTCAGGAGCCAGGCGCCAATGGCCAGGAGCGCCGCTGGTGGGTAGAGCCCCAGCAGCATCCCGGCGGCGGTGGCGACGCCCTTGCCGCCGCGGAAACGGAAGTACACCGGGAACAGATGGCCCAGTACGGCGTAGAGCCCGATCCAGGCCTGTTGTTGGAGCGCAAGGCCTGCGAGACTGGCGAGCAGCACCGGCAGCAGGCCCTTGAGCAGATCGCCGAGCAGGGTCAGGACCGCGAGTTTCTTGCCGGCCAGGCGCAGCATGTTGGTGGCGCCGGCATTGCCCGAGCCACTCATTCGCGGGTCGGGGCTACCGGTCAGGCGGCTGAGCAAAATGGCGAAGGACAGAGAGCCGAGCAAAAGCCCGCCACTAGACGACGGGCCCGGCCTGGAACCTTAAATACCCTGCTCGACGAACGGAAC
>NZ_JBNNVU010000201.1:0-1926 GCF_050280705.1 Pseudomonas sp. NPDC089530
TGATCAGGGCTTCGCTGATCAGCGTGTGGGTATAGGTCGGGTTGTATTCCAGGGCCTCGGCGCTGGCCGGGAACAGCGGATCGAACAGTTGCAGGGTACCGTCCTGAACCAGCACGGTCGCCACCGGGCCGCGGCCCTTGTCGAGACGCGATTCAACCACGACACCACGGCCAGGAGCCGAAGGCGTGGCGGTCAGTTCGAGAACTTCGGCCTGCAGCAGTACGGCTTCGAGCAATTCGTCGACACCGGTACCCATCTTCGCGGAAACCGGAACGAATGGAGTGTCGCCACCCCAGTCCTCGGAAGTCACGCCGTGAACCGACAGTTCGCTACGGATGCGATCGAGGTCGGCACCCGGCTTGTCGATCTTGTTCACCGCGACCACCAGAGGTACGCCAGCTGCCTGGGCGTGCTGAACGGCTTCAACGGTCTGCGGCATCACGCCGTCGTCCGCTGCAACCACCAGGATCACGATGTCGGTCGCCTTGGCACCACGAGCACGCATGGCGGTAAACGCGGCGTGACCCGGGGTATCGAGGAAGGTGACCATGCCGCGCTCGGTTTCAACGTGGTACGCACCGATGTGCTGGGTAATGCCGCCAGCTTCGCCAGCCGCCACCTTGGCACGACGGATGTAGTCGAGCAGCGAGGTCTTACCGTGGTCAACGTGACCCATTACGGTCACTACTGGCGCACGAGGAACCGCTTCACCTTCGAACTTCAGGGACTCGGCCAGGGAATCTTCCAGGGCGGTGTCGCTGATCAGGGTCACTTTGTGGCCCAGTTCTTCGGCAACCAGCTGGGCAGTTTCCTGGTCCAGTACCTGGTTGATGGTGGCCGGGGTGCCCAGCTTGAACATGAACTTGATGATTTCGGCAGCTTTGACCGACATCTGCTGGGCGAGATCGCCAACAGTGATGGTTTCACCGATCTTCACTTCACGCACGACAGGACCGGTCGGGCTCTGGAAGCCATGAGCGTTACGCTTCTTCAGCTTGGCCTTGCCGCGACCACCACGACGGAAGCCATCGCTTTCTTCGTCGGTAGTACGTGGGGCAACGCGCGGCGCCGGAGCCTTTTCCTTGACGGAAGCGCGATGCGGAGCATTTTTACGCTCGCCATCGCCACCACGACGGTTGTCGTCGTTACGGCTCTTGTCCGGGCGACGCTGATCGTCCTTCTTGCGCACTTCAGCGACTGGCGCTGGAGCGGCAACAGGTTCGTCGTCAATGATCGGCGCGGCAACCACTGCCGGGGCAGGGGCAGCAACGGCTTCGACGACAGCAGGTTGCACAGCAGCAGGCTGGCGACGCGCTTCTTCTTCGGCGCGACGCTTGGCTTCTTCTTCAGCCTTCTGGCGTGCAGCATTTTCTACTGCGCGACGTTCTTCCAGCTCACGTTGGCGCTCGGCTTCGATTTCTTCCGGGCTGCGTTGTACGAAGACTTTCTTCTTGCGCACTTCAACACTGATGCTTTTGCTGCCGGCAACACGCAGGGTGCTGGTGGTTTTGCGCTGCAAAGTGATCTTGCGCGGTTCTTCCACTTTCGCCTTGTGGCTGCTTTTCAAGTGGGTCAGCAACGACTGCTTCTCACTGTCGCTCACATGTTCCTCGGCGGCGGTGTGCGGCAGACCTGCCTCACGCATCTGCTGCAGCAGGCGCTCTACCGGTGTTTTGACCTCATCGGCCAGTTGTTTCACCGTGACTTGCGTCATGCACTTCTCTCCTCAGGCCGCGCCTATTACTCGAACCAATGGGCTCGGGCGGCCATGATCAACTTGCCGGCACGATCATCGTCAATGCCGTCGATGTCGAGCAGGTCGTCAATAGACTGCTCGGCCAGGTCTTCGCGGGTAATTACGCCGCGCACCGCCAGTTCCGCCGCCAAATCCTTGTCCATACCCTCAATCAGCCAGCACCTGGTGGT
>NZ_JBNNVU010000202.1:0-1906 GCF_050280705.1 Pseudomonas sp. NPDC089530
GATCAGGCAGGACAGTTGCTCGCAGGCCGTTAACCCTCGCGCGAGTTGAACCTGAGGGGGCTTTTGGCATCGTATGAGACGGCGCTGGCACTTCGACCAACATGAATGCCAACGAAGTCATCGCCAACATCGCGCTGGAGGCCATGGGTCACCAGAAAGGCGAATACCAGTACCTGCACCCGAACGACGACGTGAACATGGCGCAGTCGACCAACGACGCCTACCCGACGGCGATCCGCCTGGGTCTGTTGCTGGGCCACGACGCGCTGCTGGCCAGCCTCGACAGCCTGATCCAGTCGTTCGCCGCCAAGGGTGAAGAATTCAACCACGTCCTGAAGATGGGCCGTACCCAGCTGCAGGACGCCGTGCCGATGACCCTGGGTCAGGAATTCCGCGCCTTCGCCACCACCCTGAGCGAAGACCTGGCACGCCTGAAAACCCTGGCGCCGGAAGTGCTGACCGAAGTGAACCTGGGCGGTACTGCCATCGGTACCGGCATCAACGCCGACCCGCGCTACCAGGCCCTGGCCGTACAGCGCCTGGCCATCATCAGCGGTCAACCGGTGGTGCCGGCGGCCGACCTGATCGAAGCCACCTCCGACATGGGCGCCTTCGTGCTGTTCTCCGGCATGCTCAAGCGTACCGCGGTCAAGCTGTCGAAGATCTGCAACGACCTGCGCCTGCTGTCCAGCGGCCCACGCACCGGCATCAACGAGATCAACCTGCCAGCGCGTCAGCCAGGCAGCTCGATCATGCCAGGCAAGGTCAACCCGGTTATTCCGGAAGCCGTTAACCAGGTGGCGTTCCAGGTCATCGGTAACGACCTGGCTCTGACCATGGCGGCCGAAGGCGGCCAACTGCAACTGAACGTGATGGAGCCGCTGATCGCTTTCAAGATCCTCGACTCGATCCGCCTGCTGCAACGCGCCATGGACATGCTGCGCGAGCACTGCATCGTCGGCATCACCGCCAACGAAGCACGCTGCCGTGAACTGGTCGAGCACTCGATCGGCCTGGTTACCGCGCTGAACCCGTACATCGGCTACAAAAATGCCACCCGCATCGCCCGTGTCGCGCTGGAAAGCGGCCGCGGCGTACTGGAACTGGTGCGCGAAGAAGGCCTGCTCGACGACGCCATGCTCGCCGACATCCTGCGCCCGGAAAACATGATTGCCCCGCGTCTGGTCCCGCTCAAAGCCTGATCAACGCCCGCCCTGGCAACAGGGCACTGCTCACCAGGTCGAGGGACTAGACACCTCTCACCTTTTGAGGGCTTGGAGATTCTTCTCCAAGCCCTTTTTTTTAACCTTCGTGAGGCCACCTATGCCCAAAACGCCAGGATCGCAGCCTTCGACAGCTTCCGCGGATACCCGGAAAAACACCGCGCAGAGGCTGTCGAACGCTGCGATCCATCGATCCTGCAGCACCCTCGTTTCGTCAGATGCACCACAACCGTGCAGACGGGCAGCGCACTGATAGGTATAGTGCGCCCCCTCTTCGCGTGAGCGGTCGTCGGTAACGAGACCCCAACCCATGCGAAACCCGAACTAATAACAACCCGCGAATTGGAACCGGGACGAACACTCGCCCACCTGTCGTGCTGCCTGCGCGACGGCGTGTAACGCGATGTTTCGGACCACCAGCTTCTGCCTTTACAAAAAACAGCGAGGAATAATCCATGCTCGAAGTCATCAACGACTTCCTCTCAGGGAAAGTACTGATCGTGCTCATCGTCGGGCTCGGCAGCTACTTCACGATCCGCTCGCGTTTCGTTCAATTGCGCCACTTCTTCCATATGTTCGCGGTGTTCCGCGACAGCCTGAAAAGCAGCGGCGGGCAACTCAGTTCGTTCCAGGCCCTGATGCTCAGCCTCGCCGGCCGCGTCTGTGCAGGCAATATCGCCGGT
>NZ_JBNNVU010000203.1:0-1733 GCF_050280705.1 Pseudomonas sp. NPDC089530
GGCATCAAAATGCTGATGGCCGCCGGCGTACAGACGGCGATCATCAGCGGACGCAAGACGCCGGTGGTCGAGCGCCGGGCGAAAAATCTGGGGATGTTGCAGAAGTTGCGATAGCCTTCGACGCGGCCCATGTCGAACTTGATGTCGCGACCGGTGGACGCCAGCGAGCAGAAAGTGAAGCGCAGGGCGTCGGTACCGTAGCTGGCGATACCGTCGGCGAACTCCTGGCGGGTCTGCTTCTCGATCTTCTTCGCCAGTTGCGGCTGCATCATGCCGGTGGTGCGTTTCTGCACCAGGGCTTCGAGCTCGATGCCGTCGATGATGTCCAACGGGTCCAGGACGTTGCCCTTGGACTTGGACATCTTCTGGCCCTGGCCGTCGCGGACCAGGCCGTGCACGTACACGGTCTTGAACGGAACCTGCGGCGTGCCGTCTTCGTTCTTCACCAGGTGCATGGTGAGCATGATCATCCGGGCGACCCAGAAGAAAATGATGTCGAAACCGGTCACCAGCACGTCGGTCGGGTGGAAGGTCTTGAGGAACTCGGTCTGCTCCGGCCAGCCCAGGGTGGAGAAGGTCCACAGGCCCGAACTGAACCAGGTGTCGAGAACGTCGTTGTCCTGTTGCAGCGCCACCTCGGGGCCGAGGTTGTGCTTGGCGCGCACTTCGGCTTCGTCGCGGCCGACGTAGACCTTGCCCGCCTCGTCGTACCAGGCCGGGATCCGGTGGCCCCACCACAGCTGGCGGCTGATGCACCAGTCCTGGATATCGCGCATCCAGGAGAAATACATGTTTTCGTACTGCTTCGGCACGAAGGCGATGCGGCCGTCTTCCACGGCGGCAATGGCCGGCTCGGCCAGAGGCTTGGTGGAGACGTACCACTGGTCGGTCAGCCACGGCTCGATGATGGTGCCGGAGCGGTCGCCTTTCGGCACTTTCAGGGCGTGATCGTCGACGCTGACCAGCAGGCCGGCGGCGTCGAACGCGGCCACGATTTCCTTGCGCGCCTGGAAGCGGTTGAGGCCGGCGAATTCGGCCGGCAGGGTGCCGTCGATGTCTTCGTTGACGCTACCGTCGAGGTTGAACACCTGGGCCGCGGCCAGTACTTCGGCGTTCTTGTCGAAGATGTTCAGCAGCGGCAGGTTGTGGCGCTTGCCGACTTCGTAGTCGTTGAAGTCGTGGGCCGGGGTGATCTTCACGCAGCCGGTGCCGAATTCAGGATCGCAGTAGTCGTCGGCGATGATCGGGATGCGCCGGCCCACCAGCGGCAGTTCGACGAACTTGCCGATCAGTGCCTGGTAGCGTTCGTCGTTCGGGTTAACCGCCACGGCGGAGTCGCCGAGCATGGTTTCCGGACGAGTGGTGGCGACGATCAGGTAGTCCAGGCCTTCGGCGGTCTTGGCGCCATCGGCCAGCGGGTAGCGCAGGTTCCACAGCGAACCTTTCTCGTCGTGGTTTTCCACTTCGAGGTCGGAGATCGCGGTGTGCAGCTTGGTGTCCCAGTTGACCAGGCGCTTGCCGCGGTAGATCAGGCCGTCTTCGTGCAGGCGCACGAAGGCTTCTTTAACGGCTTCGGAGAGACCGTCGTCCATGGTGAAGCGTTCGCGGCTCCAGTCCACGGACGAGCCCAGGCGGCGGATCTGACGGCTGATGTTGCCGCCGGACTGATCCTTCCACTCCCAGACTTTCTCCCCACACCCCCTCGATGCCTTCGGCAGCCTGTTGCGGACTCT
>NZ_JBNNVU010000204.1:0-1694 GCF_050280705.1 Pseudomonas sp. NPDC089530
CTGGCCCGTCCAGTGGAAAAGGCCATCGAAGGCGTAGCCCAGCGCAAGTTCCATCAGCCGGGCCTGCTCGACGCCCTGGAACAGCCCAACGGCGGCTGCCAGGCTGATCACCAGGATGAACATGATCTGTCCATCCGGCTGGGCCCAGCGGCTACCGGCGACGATGAAAGCCAGGGCGGAGGCATTCATCATCACCTCCAGGCTCATCAGCACGAAGAGAATGTTGCGGCGCACCATCAGGCCGACCAGGCCGAGGCAGAACAGGATGCCGGCGACCGCCAGGCCATGCTCCAGAGGGATGGTTCCGATAGTAGGCATGGTCTTACTCCTTCGCCTCGTTGCGGCCCAGATGGAACGCCGTGACGGCTGCGGCGAGCAGCAGCATCGAGGCGAGTTCGACCACCAGCAGATACGGCCCGAACAGGCTGATGCCCACGGCCTTGGCGTCCACGGTGGTGTGACCGATACCGGTACCGCTCTGGTGGCTGAACAGCACGTACAGCAGTTCGACCAGCAGCAGGGCGGCGAGAATCACCGGCCCGATCCAGATGCCCGGCTTGAGCCAGATGCGTTCCTGCTGAACCGAGGCGGGCCCCAGGTTCAGCATCATCACCACGAACACGAACAGCACCATGATGGCGCCGGCATAGGCGATCACTTCCAGCACCCCGGCGAACGGCGCGCCGAGGCTGAAGAAGGTCATCGCCACGGCGATCAGCGAAATGATCAGGTAGAGCAGGGCGTGCACAGGGTTGGTGTTGGTCACCACGCGCAGCGTGGAGACAACGGCGACACCTGACGCGAAATAGAAAGCGAATTCCATCTTTCTTCCTTAAGGCAGCAAGCTCTTCACGTTGATCGGCTCGGCTTCGTTTTGCGCGGCGCCCTTCGGCTTACCGGCAATGGCCATACCTGCAACACGATAGAAGTTGTAATCAGGGTTCTTTCCGGGGCCGGAGATCAGCAGATCTTCTTTCTCGTAAACCAGGTCCTGACGTTTGAACTCGGCCATCTCGAAATCCGGCGTCAGCTGGATCGCGGTGGTCGGGCAGGCTTCCTCGCAGAGGCCGCAGAAGATGCAACGCGAGAAGTTGAT
The DNA here is from genome assembly GCF_050280705.1 of Pseudomonas sp. NPDC089530. Taxonomy (NCBI): domain Bacteria; kingdom Pseudomonadati; phylum Pseudomonadota; class Gammaproteobacteria; order Pseudomonadales; family Pseudomonadaceae; genus Pseudomonas; species Pseudomonas sp. NPDC089530. The sequence goes on from NZ_JBNNVU010000204.1 coordinate 1,097, forward strand.
GCGGAAGAAGTCCGGGTACCAGCGACCATCTTCGGTCTCGGCTTTCTGCAGCGAGATGCAACCCACCGGGCACGCCACGGCGCACAGGTTACAGGCTACGCAACGCTCTTCGCCATCGGGGTCGCGGGTCAGCACGATGCGGCCACGGTAGCGTGGCGGCAGGTAGACCGGCTGTTCCGGGTATTGCAGGGTGTCGCGCTTGCGGAAGCCATGGCCGAAGACCATCACCAGGCTGCGCAGTTGGGTACCAGTACCCTTAACGATGTCGCCAATATATTTGAACATGGGTCAAATCCTCACTGAACCGCGCCCGCTGGCGTGTTCAACAACACAAGCGCAGCAGTCACCAGCAAATTGATCAGGGTCAGCGGCAGGCAGAATTTCCAGCTGAAGTCCATCACCTGGTCATAACGCGGACGCGGGATGGAAGCGCGCAGCAGGATGAACAACATGATGAAGAACGCGGTCTTCAGGGCGAACCAGACGAACGACAGTTGCGGCAGTGAACATCAACCTGGCGCTGTACGACATCGAGAAGAAGAACGTGGTGACCACGACCACGGTCAACGGCGTGAGCCTCTCGGAAGCCGCCGGCAAG
>NZ_JBNNVU010000205.1:0-1684 GCF_050280705.1 Pseudomonas sp. NPDC089530
CGTGTGTTCCCGGCCATCAACATCAACAAGTCCGGCACCCGCCGCGAAGAGTTGCTGACCGCCGACGACGAGCTGCAGCGTATGTGGATCCTGCGCAAGCTGCTGCATCCGATGGATGAAGTCGCCGCCATCGAGTTCCTGGTCGACAAGCTGAAGCAGACCAAGACCAACGATGAGTTCTTCCTGTCGATGAAGCGCAAGTAAGTCGAGCGGGACCACAAAAAGCCGGGGAAACCCGGCTTTTTGCTATCTGATTATCGATGAACGGCAGTTCACTGTTCTGAACAGTCGGGTTCGGCGCTAAACTGCCAGCCCCGAACGCCACGGCCAAAACGAGGCTCACGCATGCAGTATCGCGACTTGCGCGACTTTATCAGCGGCCTGGAACAGCGCGGCGAACTCAAGCGCATCCAGGTTCCGGTGTCCCCAGTGCTGGAAATGACCGAGGTCTGCGATCGCACCTTGCGCGCCAAAGGTCCGGCCCTGCTGTTTGAAAAGCCCACCGGCTACGACATTCCGGTGCTGGGCAACCTGTTCGGCACCCCCGAGCGCGTGGCCCTGGGCATGGGCGCAGAAGCGGTCGGCGAGCTGCGGGAAATCGGCAAGCTGTTGGCCTTCCTCAAGGAGCCCGAGCCGCCCAAGGGCCTGAAAGACGCCTGGTCCAAGCTGCCGATCTTCAAGAAAATCATTTCCATGGCGCCCAAAGTGGTCAAGGACGCGATCTGCCAGGAGGTGGTCATCGAAGGCGACGACGTCGACCTGTCGATGCTGCCGGTGCAGACCTGCTGGCCGGGCGACGTCGGCCCGCTGATCACCTGGGGCCTGACCGTCACCAAGGGCCCGAACAAGGACCGGCAGAACCTCGGCATCTACCGCCAGCAGGTGATCGGCCGCAACAAGGTGATCATGCGCTGGCTGAGCCACCGTGGCGGCGCCCTGGATTACCGCGAGTGGTGCGAGAAGCACCCGGGCCAGCCGTTCCCGGTCTCCGTGGCCCTGGGAGCAGACCCGGCGACCATCCTCGGCGCCGTGACGCCGGTGCCGGACAGCCTGTCCGAGTACGCCTTCGCCGGCCTGTTGCGGGGCAACCGCACCGAACTGGTGAAATGCCGCGGCAACGACCTGCAGGTGCCGGCCACCGCGGAAATCATCCTCGAAGGGGTGATCCATCCGGGCGAGATGGCCGACGAAGGCCCTTACGGCGACCACACCGGCTACTACAACGAAGTCGACAGCTTCCCGGTGTTCACCGTCGAGCGCATCACCCACCGGCAAAAGCCGATCTACCACAGCACCTACACCGGCCGGCCGCCGGATGAGCCGGCGATTCTCGGCGTGGCGCTGAACGAAGTGTTCGTGCCGATCCTGCAGAAGCAGTTCCCGGAAATCACCGACTTCTACCTGCCGCCCGAAGGCTGCTCGTACCGCATGGCGGTGGTGACCATGAAGAAGCAGTACCCTGGCCACGCCAAGCGGGTCATGCTGGGCGTCTGGTCGTTTTTGCGACAGTTCATGTACACCAAGTTCGTTATCGTCACCGACGACGATATCAACGCACGCGACTGGAACGACGTGATCTGGGCCATCACCACGCGCATGGACCCCAAGCGCGACACGGTGATGATCGATAACACGCCGATCGACTACCTGGACCTCGCATCCGCCAATGGCGGTACGCCCATTC
>NZ_JBNNVU010000206.1:0-1606 GCF_050280705.1 Pseudomonas sp. NPDC089530
GAATTCGGTACTGCCGCCGCCGATGTCGGCGACCAGGCGCTTGCCCGGGGTGTCGGCGAGGGTGTGGGACACGCCCAGGTAGATGAGGCGGGCTTCTTCACGACCGGAGATGACTTCCACCGGGTGGCCGAGGATTTCCTCGGCACGGCGGATGAACTCGCCGCGGTTGCGGGCCTCGCGCAGGGCGTTGGTGCCGACGATGCGCACCGCGCCCAGGGGCATGCCGTTGATCAGTTGGGCGAAGCGCTTGAGGCAATCGAGCCCGCGCTGCATGGATTCTTCGCTGAGCTGGCGCTCTTCGTCGATCCCGGCGGCCAGCTGAACCTTTTCACCGAGCCGCTCGAGAATGCGGATTTCATTATGGTGAGCCTTGGCCACGACCATGTGAAAGCTGTTGGAGCCCAGGTCGATAGCGGCGATCAGGGACAGATTCTTGGCTTGGGATTGCGGCATGGTTTGGGGGTCTCGGTCGATAACCTTGTCATCCTGCCACGATCAACCGCTCGCGCCAACGCGCGGCAGCGGCCGAAGACGCGATCCTTAATGCAACTCAGGCAAAAGCGCCAAGGTCTTCCTGGAGAGCCAGAAACTACCGTTCATCCGGCCCGAACGGGCCATGGAAACCTGGCAGGAACACCGCAAGATCCTGCGCGGGCTGGCCCGGCACGCCTCGGGGGCTGCGCAAAAGGCCATGCAGGAGCACGTGCGGGGCGCGGCCCTGCGCACCGGAATAGCCTTTGTCACCCCCGCGTAGCCCCGGGTTGAGCTATACCCAAACTCATCGGACACCATAGCGAGAGTCAATCAACTCCGGCTTCCTGAACGCGGGAAGGGCGGCTATGATGGGCCACGTTTTTTTGCTTACAACTGGAGACTTCCATGAGCAGCGATCTTATCAAACACGTTAGCGACGCTAGCTTCGAGGCTGACGTACTCAAGGCCGAAGGCGCTGTACTGGTCGACTACTGGGCTGAGTGGTGCGGCCCATGCAAAATGATCGCTCCGGTCCTGGACGAAATCGCTGAAACCTACAAAGGCAAGCTGACCGTCGCCAAGCTGAACATCGACGAAAACCAGGAAACCCCGGCCAAGCATGGCGTGCGTGGTATCCCGACCCTGATGCTGTTCAAGAACGGCAACGTCGAAGCGACCAAGGTCGGTGCTCTGTCCAAGTCGCAACTGGCTGCTTTCCTCGACGCCAACATCTGATTGACGTTGTAAATGGCCTCAAAAAAGCCCCGTAAATAGCGGGGCTTTTTCATTATTCGGGGCTAGACGCTCAGAAACTCAGGTGTTACATTCGGCCCCGCACTGGTTTCTCCTCTGCCCCCTGCAAGCCGTCGCCGACGCTCTCCTTTTCGAATTAGTACGCGATCCTGTCGCCTTCTCCGCGGCGCGGCCTCATTAAGCCAGAAGCTTAATTTCCCCCCTCCATAAATGATTACGTCATTCCTATATGAATCTGACTGAACTCAAGCAAAAGCCGATTACCGAACTGCTCGAATTGGCCGAACAGATGGGCAGCAAGCCCGGGGTGCTGCTGTGGCAGGAGCCGTTGGTCTGGGCCTGTTCCGAGCATCAGGCCATGAGCCGGTTGCCGGCCCAA
>NZ_JBNNVU010000207.1:0-1606 GCF_050280705.1 Pseudomonas sp. NPDC089530
TCGAAGAGCAACTGGCTTCCGTGACACCCTGCGGCCACCTGGGCGGCAAGGTACTGGTACCAACCCAGGAAGCCGTACAGAAGCTGACCGCTGCCCGCCTGGCGGCCGACGTTGCCGGCGTACCGACCATCATCCTGGCCCGTACCGACGCCAACGCCGCCGACCTGCTGACCTCGGACTGCGACCCGTATGACCAGCCGTTCGTGACTGGCACCCGCACCCAGGAAGGCTTCTACAAAGTCCGCGCCGGCCTCGACCAGGCCATCGCTCGCGGTCTGGCCTACGCGCCGTACGCCGACCTGATCTGGTGCGAAACCGCCAAGCCGGACCTGGACGAAGCCCGTCGCTTCGCCGAAGCGATCAAGAAGGAATACCCGGACCAGATCCTGTCGTACAACTGCTCGCCTTCCTTCAACTGGAAGAAGAACCTGGACGACGCGACCATCGCCAAGTTCCAGCGCGAACTGTCCGCCATGGGCTACAAGCACCAGTTCATCACCCTGGCTGGCATCCACAACATGTGGCACAGCATGTTCAACCTGGCGCACGACTACGCCCGCAACGACATGACCGCCTACGTGAAGCTGCAGGAGCAGGAGTTCGCCGACGCCGCCAAGGGCTACACCTTCGTGGCTCACCAGCAGGAAGTGGGCACCGGCTACTTCGACGACATGACCACCGTGATCCAGGGTGGCTCCTCGTCGGTCACCGCACTGACCGGTTCCACCGAAGAAGAACAGTTCCACTGATTCGACTTCACGCCGGAAAACGGCCATTGCAGACCCGGTAAAAGCTAACTGCAGTGCCGCCCATCTGACGCCCCGACTGGTTCGGGGCGTTTTTTTTGCTTGCTGCTTTGTGCCTTGAAAAGGATCGCGGACATGCTCACCCCTACAGGGCGCGCGCTGTTCTTGCGGAAGCGGAACGGCGGTTAATGGCCTCTGGCCAGCCACTCATTACCTGGCAAAACATTGACCCAGAGCGGTATACGCGAAGAAAAAAACGGGTAAAAGGGCTCCCGCGCAATTTGCAGTAGTGGGCATATAAAAGACAACTTAGCGAACTTTTATGGGAGGCCTTGTTTATAGAACACCTCCAAATAATATTGATTATCATTTATATGGCGCAATGTTCGTTACAAGCGAAACAAAACATAATTAACAAAACCTCCGCCAATGCCCACAGGGCGTGGCTTACGGGGCCTGCAAAGGGAGCTATGTCCTTATTCCACTAAATAATTTCGCTATAGAAAATTTACTTGCCCGGTGTTTAGCCATAAAATCACGCCGATTGACCGCACTGCGACATATCGTCACTGCTTTTTCTTTATCAAGCTCAGAGACCTTTGCTCTCTGTTAAGGATTACCAGCATGCCCGAAGCGACCGGACTCATGGCCCACAACTGGGGCTTTGCCATTTTCCTTCTGGGTGTAGGCGGCCTCTGCGCCTTCATGCTCGGCGTCTCCAGCCTCCTCGGGTCAAAAGCCTGGGGCCGCAGCAAAAACGAACCGTTCGAGTCCGGCACATGATCAAATCTTTGCGTCCACTGTTGCTTGCCGGCCTTCTTCTGCCCCTGGCCATTTCCGTCTCCGCCGCGCCCATCAAC
>NZ_JBNNVU010000208.1:0-1589 GCF_050280705.1 Pseudomonas sp. NPDC089530
GAGCTGGTCAGCGCCCAGGCCGCCCTGGACCTGGAAAGCCTGCTGCACAAGCCTGCCTTCCTGCAGCTGGCAGCGAACGGCACCGGCATCCACGGGCAGATCTACCGCGTCGCCCAGGGCGACTCCGGCAAGCGCCTGACCCGTTATTCGGTCACCGTGCGCCCGCACCTGGCCTACCTCGCGCACCGCATCAACCAGCGCATCTTCCAGAACCTCACGGTGCCGAAAATCATCGGCCAGGTCCTCGAAGAGCACGGCATCCAAAGCAACGCCTACGAATTCAAGACCGGTTCGGTCTACCCCGAACGCGTCTACTGCGTGCAGTACGACGAGTCGGACCTGCATTTCATCCAGCGCCTGTGCGAGGAAGAAGGGATCCACTACCACTTCCAGCACAGCGCCGACAGCCACAAGCTGGTGTTCGGCGACGACCAGACGGTGTTCCCGAAACTGGCGCCGGTGGCTTACCAGCAAGACTCCGGCATGGTCGCCAACGACCCGGTGATCAAGCGCTTCGACCTGCGCCTGGAAGCCCGCACCAGCCGCACCACGCGCCGCGACTACGACTTCGAGAAACCGCGCCTGACCCTCGAAAGCGACGCCAAGAGCGAGCTCAAGCCGGACCTCGAGGATTACGACTACCCCGGCCGCTTCGTCGACCGCGAGCGCGGCAAACACCTGGCCAAGCGCGCCCTGGAACGCCATCGCAGCGACTACCAGCTGGCCGAAGGCAAGAGCGACCAGCCGCTGCTGGTCAGCGGCCACTTCCTGGCCCTGACCCAGCACCCCAAGGCCAAGTGGAACGACCTGTGGCTGCTCACCGAAGTCATCCATGAGGGCAAGCAGCCCCAGGTGCTGGAAGAGTCGGTGACCAGCGACACCACCGCCCTGAAGGGCGACTTCCACCAGGGCTACCGCAACCGCTTCCAGGCCACGCCCTGGGACGTGCCCAACCGCCCGCCCCTGGCCCACCCCAAGCCGCGCATCCTCGGCAGCCAGAGCGCGGTGGTCACCGGGCCCAAGGGCGAAGAGATCCACTGCGACCCATACGGCCGGGTGAAAGTGCAGTTCCACTGGGACCGCGAAGGCCAGGCGGACGACAAGACCAGCTGCTGGCTGCGGGTGTCCTCGGCCTGGGCCGGCGCCCAGTACGGTGGCATCGCCATCCCGCGGATCGGCATGGAAGTGCTGGTGACCTTCCTCGAGGGCGACCCCGACCAGCCGCTGATCAGCGGCTGCCTGTACCACAAGGAAAACGTCGTCCCCTACGACCTGCCGGCGAACAAGACCCGCAGCACCTTCAAGACCCTGAGCAGCCCCGGTGGCGGCGGCTACAACGAGCTGCGCATCGAGGACAAGAAGGGCCAGGAACAGATCTTCCTCCACGCCCAGCGCGACTGGGACGAGAACGTCGAGCACGACCAGAAGATCCGCGTCGGCAACGAACGCCACGACACGGTCGAGGCCAACAGCTACAGCGAGTTCAAGGCCGAGGAACACCACACCGTGCACGCCGACCGCAAGGTCGAGGCCCGCGCCAGCGACCATCTGACCGTCGGCGCCAACCAGCACATCAAGATCGGCACCGG
>NZ_JBNNVU010000209.1:0-1586 GCF_050280705.1 Pseudomonas sp. NPDC089530
AACAGGGGAAACCGCAGTGAGCGAAGAGAGCTGCATGGGGTGTTCTCGGACAGTCGGGCAACGAAATGGGGCGCGTATCATACATGAAAAAATCCGCCGGTCCGTTGCCAACTGACCGGCGTATTACGCGTTACTGACTACAAATGGTCTTGCGGGCGCGGTTCAGCTGCTGCGCATCAGCGGATAAAGCTCTTTGAGCAATTTGCGTCGGCTGATCACCAGCTGCCAGCGATGGCCGCCCAACTGGCGCCACAGGCGCGCCGAACGGATGCCGGCCAGCAGCAAGGCGCGGATTTTCGACGCGTTGCTCGGTTGCTGCAGGTTGCGCATGTCGCCATGCACCTGGATCCGCTGGCGCAGGGTGCTCAGGGTGTCCTGGTACAGCGAGCCGCAAGCGGCAATCACGTTTTCGTGGGCCGGGCCGAAATGTTCGACCTGGGATTGAATCTGCGGCAGGCGCTTGCCGATGGTTTCCAGCATGTCGTCGCGCTTGGCCAGCTGGCGCTCGAGGCCGAGCATCGACAGGGCGTAGCGCAGCGGCTCGCGCTGGAGGGTGCTGGGGTCGCGTTCCAGGGCGCCGATCAGGGCGCGATAGCCTTCGCGCAGGTTGATGTCGTCGCCGCCGTAGACTTCCAGGGTGTCTTTCGGGTCGCGGATCAGCAGGCTGCCGAGCATGCAGCTCAAGGCGGCCTCGGTGACCTGGCCGGTCTTGGCGATCTTGTCTACCAGCACGGCGGCGAGAAACACGCCGCCCAGTGCCGTCAGCTGTTCCTGGATCGGGCTCATGCCTTGCTGCTCCAGGGTTCGGCGACTTCGATCACGCCGCCGCCCAGGCAGATTTCACCGTCATAGAACACCACGGACTGACCGGGAGTGACGGCGCGCTGTGGGTCGTCGAAGGTGGCACGGTAGCCGCTGGCGGTCTTTTCCAGAGTGCAGGGCTGGTCGCTCTGGCGATAGCGCACTTTCGCGGTCAGGCGGCGCGGCTCGCTCAGGTCGATCGGGTTGACCCAATAGATGTCGGAAGCGAGCAGGGCGCGGGAGAACAGCCAGGGGTGATCGTTGCCCTGGCCAACGATCAGTTCGTTGTGCTCCAGGTCCTTGATCAGCACGTACCACGGTTCTTCGCCGGCGTCCTTGAGACCGCCGATACCGAGGCCCTGGCGCTGGCCGATGGTGTGGTACATCAAGCCGTGGTGGCGGCCGATCACTTCACCTTCGGTGGTCTTGATCTCGCCGGGCTGGGCCGGCAGGTATTGCTTGAGGAAGTCGCTGAAGCGACGCTCGCCGATAAAGCAGATACCGGTGGAGTCCTTTTTCTTGGCGGTGGCCAGGTCGTGTTTCTCGGCGATCGCGCGGACTTCGGGCTTTTCCAGCTCACCCACCGGGAACAGGGTCTTGGCGATCTGCTCGCCACCGACGGCGTGCAGGAAGTAGCTCTGGTCCTTGTTCGGGTCCAGGCCCTTGAGCAGTTCGGTGCGTCCGTCGATGTCACGGCGGCGCACATAGTGGCCGGTGGCACCTTCCAGCTGGTCCCACAGCTCGTCGCAGCCGATGCGATGGGCCGGGCGGGTGGAGAGCTTGAC
>NZ_JBNNVU010000210.1:0-1508 GCF_050280705.1 Pseudomonas sp. NPDC089530
GTTGCAGTTGGCGAACATCGGCAGCTCGCTGAAGTTCTGCCTGCTGGCCGAAGGCGCGGCGGATTGTTATCCGCGGCTGGCGCCGATGTTAAAAATATCAATCATTGATCTTTTCAGGTTTCAGTCAACCCGAACGGCTTGCCGAAGTCAAGTGAGGCCTCTTCTGCCCTAAAAAAGCGCCTGCGGGGCATTTTTGGGGCGCTTTTCTGGCGGCGAAGCCCTTGGCTACCGCAGGCTTGAGCGGGCCGTGTTGTATTTTTTACGGGGGTGTTGTGTAAAAAAATGAACAAGGCTAAGCTCGAATCAAACCCATAACATCAATAATACCGGGGTGTTTCATGTCTCGCCTGCCGTTAATCGGCATCACCGCCTGCTCCAGGCAGATCGGTCTGCATGCGTATCTCATCCGTGGCGACAGGCGCATTCGCACAGTGGCAGTTACAGCCAAGGGCGTGCCCATGAACCTCCCGTCCCTGGCCGATTTTCCGGCCCCGTCCGATATTCTGGACGGTGTGGATGGCATCCTCTTTAACGCCCCGTCCTCCAGGTTCGAACCTTCACTCTGCCACGGTCCCGCCTGCGCGCGGGGTACTGCCCATGATTTTGCGTGTGAGACGGGGGTGCAATGGCACCCCGAATGGCAGGTAAGCTCTACCCCTCACTACCTGACCGTCTTCCAGGCATCTGGCGATGCCTTTCGCAAGCGGGTAGTGCAACGCGACGTCGATGCGCCGCAAAACCTGGCTTATAAGAGTCAGGAAACCCACGCCTAGAGGCATTTATGAGCAACAACCTCGACCAGCTCACCGATTGGTTGAAAGACCACAAGATCACAGAAGTCGAATGCATGATCGGCGACCTGACCGGGATCACCCGGGGCAAGATCTCGCCGACCAACAAGTTCATCGCCGAAAAGGGCATGCGCCTGCCCGAGAGCGTGCTGTTGCAGACGGTCACCGGCGACTACGTCGAAGACGACATCTATTACGAGCTGCTGGACCCGGCCGACATCGACATGGTCTGCCGCCCGGACCACAACGCGGTCTTCATGGTGCCGTGGGCCATCGAGCCGACCGCCCAAGTGATCCACGACACCTACGACAAGCAAGGCAACCCGATCGAGCTGTCGCCGCGCAACGTACTCAAGAAGGTGCTGAAGCTTTACGCCGACCATGGCTGGCAGCCGATCGTGGCGCCGGAAATGGAGTTCTATCTGACCAAGCGTAGCGACGACCCGGATTACCCGCTGCAGCCGCCGGTCGGCCGCTCCGGTCGCCCGGAAACCGGTCGCCAGTCGTTCTCCATCGAAGCGGCCAACGAATTCGACCCGCTGTTCGAGGACGTCTACGACTGGTGCGAACTGCAGGAACTGGACCTCGACACGCTGATCCACGAAGACGGCACGGCGCAGATGGAAATCAACTTCCGTCACGGCGACGCCCTGTCGCAGGTGCGCGCTGACTTCGGCGTGCACCGCCTGGTGCGGTTTGTCGGTGCGGTCGATGTCC
>NZ_JBNNVU010000211.1:0-1365 GCF_050280705.1 Pseudomonas sp. NPDC089530
TCGCGGGCCAGCCTCGCTCCTACGGAACATGCGAACCGTAGGAGCGAGGCTGGCCCGCGATAGGGGTTACAGACAGCGGTTCAAGCCTCTTCGCTGTCCTCGTCGTCCCCGCCGTCGACCTTCATCCCCAACTCCTTGATCTTGCGGGTCAGGGTGTTGCGGCCCCAGCCCAGCAGCACGGCGGCATCGCGGCGGCGGCCGGCGGTGTGCTTGAGGGCGGTCTCGATCATGATCCGCTCGAAGCTCGGCACCGCGCTGTCCAAAAGGCTCGACTGGCCGCGGGCCAGGGCCTGGTCGGCCCACTGGCGCAGGGCCTGCTCCCAGTTGGTCACCGGCGCCGCATCCTGCGGCAGGCTCAGCAGCTCCGGCGGCAGGTCGCCGATATGCACTTCGCGACCCGAAGCCATCACCGTGATCCAGCGGCAGGTGTTCTCCAGCTGGCGCACGTTGCCGGGCCACGGCAGGTTCTTCAGGTATTCCTCGGTCTCGCTCTTCAGCAGCTTGGGCTCGACGGCCAGCTCCTGGGCGGCGCGGCCGAGGAAGTGCTTGGCCAGGGTCGGGATGTCTTCGCGCCGGTCCGACAGGCGCGGGATATGGATGCGGATCACGTTCAGGCGGTGGAACAGGTCCTCGCGGAACTTGCCGGCGTGCACCAGGGTTTCCAGGTTCTGGTGGGTCGCGGCGATGATGCGCACATCGACCTTGACCGGCACATGCCCGCCGACCCGGTAGAACTCGCCGTCGGCCAGCACCCGCAGCAGGCGGGTCTGGGTGTCCGCCGGCATGTCGCCGATCTCGTCGAGGAACAGGGTGCCGCCATCGGCCTGTTCGAAGCGCCCGCGGCGCAGGTTGGCCGCGCCGGTGAAGGCGCCTTTTTCGTGGCCGAACAGCTCGGACTCCATCAGGTCCTTGGGGATCGCCGCCATGTTCAGCGCGATGAACGGCGAAGCCGCCCGCGGGCTGTGACGGTGCAGGGCGTGGGCCACCAGCTCTTTACCGGTCCCGGACTCGCCGTTGATCAGCACCGTGATGTTGGAGTGGCTGAGGCGACCGATGGCGCGGAACACCTCCTGCATCGCCGGCGCTTCGCCGATGATTTCCGGGGTGCTGGCCAGTGCGGGGATCGCTTCCAGGCCTTGCTGTTCCTGGGCGTGCTGGTTGGCGCGCTTGACCAGGGACACTGCTTCGTCGACATCGAACGGCTTGGGCAGGTACTCGAAGGCGCCGCCCTGATAGGAGGCGACAGCGCTGTCCAGGTCGGAGTGCGCGGCCCGCGACTGCAGGGCCGCGCTCAGTTCGCCGGCATCCACTTCGGCATCCTGCAAGGCGCGCGCGAGCAGGCCCTGTGGGCGCTCCAGCAGGCCC
>NZ_JBNNVU010000212.1:0-1335 GCF_050280705.1 Pseudomonas sp. NPDC089530
GGGGCATGAACGGGACAACCACATAGGTGACAGAAAAGTTCAGGCACATGGGTGACACCAAATCAGGCCTGTGATGCCGGATTGAGCCTGATATAACCGTCCTTGGCATCTTTCAGATCGAAGCGGCCCAGCTTGATCGGGCCAAATATGACGTCCCAGATCCCCTCGCTAATACGCTCCAAGCCCACCGTTTCTCGCTTAAGCACATTACCGACATAGATCCTGAGCCGACCTCTGTTGACGACCCCACAAGAGTCAACGACATAGGTTTCTATATGACTGGGATATCTCATAGCTGGTAGCCGTGCCGGATAAGTTCGATCCGAACAGCAATAGCAGGAGGCTGGGGTTTTCTGTCCCAGCGCCTCATGCAGGCGTTCATGATTGTAGTGCTGCATGAACAGGTCAAAGTGCTTTTGCTGAGCGCCCCATTCGATTTCAGGAGGACTGACCAAGGTACTTTTCAGTGTGCGGTGCATGCGCTCATGACGGCCATTCTGTTCGGGCCGACCTGGTTGGATTCGCTCGGGAATGATCCCCAAACGTAGCCACCAGATAGATAACTGCGATAGCCCCGCGCGACCTCCGCTGGCGAACGGAACGCCATTGTCAGTACGAATGCGTTCAGGCATGCCATAGGTCCTGAACAACCGCTCGAAAGCTGTTTTGGCGTCTTTAAAGTTGGTACTGGGCATGCTCTCGCAGGCCAACAAGAAGCGACTCGCATGGTCCATGACCGTCAACGGGTAACACCAGACCCCTTTCCCCGTCAGGTATTGCCCCTTGTAATCAGCGCTCCATAACTGATTAGGGACATCGGCTTTTTTCAGCGGACTCGGATAGACCGCAACCCGCTGACGCAGGCGCCTCGGCGTCACCAGCCCGGCCTGTTTGAGAATGTTGTAGATACTGGTTTTAGAGGGGGGCACCTGCCCTGGAAAACGTTCAGCCAGAGCCGCCTGGATCTTCTTGGGGCCCGGTATCGTAGGCCCTTTGGAGCGCAACTCGATGATCGAGGCCTTGATTTCAAAGGGAATAACATACGCCTGGCAATGGCGACGGCGACTCCGCTCATCCAGGCCATGCACACCGTCTGCGTTGTAACGAGCCACCCATTTGTAGCCCGTCTTTCGACTGATACCGTGCGCTGCACACAGCTCGCGGAAGTTAAAGCGTCGCGACAGATAGTCAGCAATGAACATCACTTTAAGGTCCATAGGGTTCAGCTCTCGCCACGGCATGGTCAGATCCTCGGAATCGACCCTGCCAGTTAAAAACTGTCACCTATGTGCTTGAACTGATTTGTTACCTATGTGGGTGAGTCATACCGGCAAG
>NZ_JBNNVU010000213.1:0-1315 GCF_050280705.1 Pseudomonas sp. NPDC089530
TCCACCGGGCCCACGGCAAGCAGGCGACGGTCACGGCCGTGCAGCCGCCTGGCCGCTACGGCGCCCTGGAGCGCGATGGCGACAGCGTCCTGGGTCGACCAACAACATCCTGTCGCCAGCCAACGGTGAGCCGATCATCGTTCCGTCGCAGGACGTTGTATTGGGTCTGTACTACATGACCCGTGAGGCGATCAACGCCAAGGGCGAAGGTCGTGTTTTCGCGGATCTGCAGGAAGTTGACCGTGTGTTCCGTGCCGGCGAAGCCGCACTGCATGCCAAGATCAAGGTGCGGATCACCGAAACCGTCAACGATCGTGATGGCGGTAGTGTGACTAACACCCGTATCGTCGACACTACTGTCGGCCGTGCGCTGTTGTTCCAGGTTGTGCCAAAAGGCCTGTCCTTCGATGTCGTCAACCTGCCGATGAAGAAGAAGGCGATCTCCAAGCTGATCAACCAGTGCTATCGCGTGGTGGGTCTGAAAGAGACCGTTATCTTCGCTGACCAGCTGATGTACACCGGTTTTGCCTACTCGACCATTTCCGGCGTTTCCATCGGTGTTAACGACTTCGTTATCCCGGACGAGAAAGCCCGCATCATCGGTACTGCTACCGATGAAGTGAAGGAGATCGAGAGCCAGTACGCCTCCGGCCTGGTAACCCAGGGCGAGAAGTACAACAAAGTGATCGACCTTTGGTCGAAAGCGAACGACGAAGTTTCCAAGGCGATGATGGCCAACCTCTCGAAAGAGAAGGTGGTCGACCGTAACGGCGACGAAGTCGAGCAAGAATCGTTCAACTCGATGTACATGATGGCCGACTCGGGTGCGCGGGGTTCCGCAGCACAGATCCGTCAGCTCGCCGGTATGCGTGGTCTGATGGCCAAGCCGGACGGCTCCATCATCGAAACGCCGATTACTGCGAACTTCCGTGAAGGTCTGAGCGTACTCCAGTACTTCATCTCGACTCACGGTGCTCGTAAAGGTCTGGCGGATACCGCGTTGAAAACTGCGAACTCCGGTTACCTGACTCGTCGTCTGGTAGACGTGGCGCAGGATCTGGTTGTAACCGAGATCGACTGTGGCACCGAGCACGGCCTGCTGATGACTCCGCACATTGAGGGCGGTGACGTTGTCGAGCCTCTGGGTGAGCGCGTGTTGGGTCGTGTTATCGCCCGTGACGTATTCAAGCCAGGTACCGAGGACGTCATCGTTCCAGCCGGCACCCTGGTCGACGAGAAGTGGGTTGTTCAAGGGTTTGTAAGGGGGGGTGAATTCTTCAGGGGTGTCCGGTCATTGAACGGGCCCTTACTGAAC
>NZ_JBNNVU010000214.1:0-1310 GCF_050280705.1 Pseudomonas sp. NPDC089530
GCAATCACGAGCGCATCTACGATCAGATCCAGCTGCGCACCCAGCGCGGCGTCGGCAGCCGCGCCGACCTCGACCAGGCCGAAGCGCGCACTGAAGCAGATCCGCCTGGGCTTCGACCTGGGTTACATCGCCAGCACCCTGAACAACCACACCGATATCGCCCGCGAGCTGACCCGGTTGTTCAAGACCCGTTTCTACCTGGCGCGCAAGCTCGGCAGCGACGACCTGGAAGACAAGCAGCAGCGTCTGGAACATGCGATCCTGAGCGCCCTGGACGACGTCCAGGTGCTCAACGAAGACCGCATCCTGCGACGCTACCTGGACCTGATCAAGGCCACCCTGCGGACCAACTTCTACCAGACCGACGCCCACGGCCATAACAAGTCGTACTTCAGCTTCAAGTTCAACCCGCACCTGATTCCCGAGCTGCCCAAGCCGGTGCCGAAGTTCGAAATCTTCGTCTACTCGCCGCGGGTCGAAGGTGTGCACCTGCGCTTCGGCAACGTGGCCCGTGGCGGCCTGCGCTGGTCCGACCGCGAAGAAGACTTCCGTACCGAAGTCCTGGGCCTGGTAAAAGCCCAGCAAGTGAAGAACTCGGTGATCGTGCCGGTGGGCGCCAAGGGCGGCTTCCTGCCGCGTCGCCTGCCGCTGGGCGGCAGCCGGGACGAGATCGCGGCCGAAGGCATCGCCTGCTACCGCATCTTCATCTCGGGCCTGCTGGACATCACCGACAACCTGAAGGACGGCGCCCTGGTGCCGCCGGCCAACGTCGTGCGTCACGACGACGATGACCCGTACCTGGTGGTGGCGGCGGACAAGGGCACCGCGACCTTCTCCGACATCGCCAACGGCATCGCCATCGACTACGGCTTCTGGCTGGGCGACGCGTTCGCTTCCGGCGGTTCCGCCGGTTACGACCACAAGAAGATGGGCATCACCGCTAAGGGCGCGTGGGTGGGCGTACAGCGCCACTTCCGCGAGCGCGGCATCAATGTCCAGGAAGACAGCATCACGGTGGTCGGCATCGGCGACATGGCCGGCGACGTGTTCGGCAACGGCTTGCTGATGTCCGACAAGCTGCAACTGGTCGCGGCCTTCAACCATCTGCACATCTTCATCGACCCGAACCCGAACCCGGCCACCAGCTTCGCTGAGCGCCAGCGCATGTTCGACCTGCCGCGTTCGGCGTGGAGCGACTACGACACCAGCATCATGTCCGAAGGCGGCGGCATCTTCTCGCGCAGCGCGAAGAGCATCGCCATCTCGCCGCAGATGAAAGAGCGCTTCGACATCCAGGCCGACAAGCTGAC
>NZ_JBNNVU010000215.1:0-1289 GCF_050280705.1 Pseudomonas sp. NPDC089530
GGTAGCGTTCTTCATCGCGATCATCCGAGCAGCTTGTTCAGCCGCGTTGTTCTCGACCACCGCCTGGTAGACCTGCGACTCCACGTAGCGAACCATCAAGCCGTCGAGCAGCTCTTTGGCGTCCGGTTCGTAGAGATAGTCCCAGTGGTGCTTGAGTTCTTGATCCGGGGTTGCCACCAGCGGAATCAACTGCTCCACCGTAGGCTGTTGCGTCATGGTGTTGATGAACTTGTTGGACACCACGGACAGGCGGTCAATCCGGCCGTCCAGGTAGGCATCCAGCATCACCTTGACGCTGCCGATCAGATCGTTGATCGACGGCTCTTCGCCCAGGTGGCTGATTGCAGCGACGACGTTACCGCCGAAGTTACGGAAGAAAGCCGCACCTTTGCTGCCAACCACGCACAGATCGATCTCGACGCCATTTTCGCGGTTTACCGCCATGTCCTTGACCAAAGCCTTGAACAGGTTGGTATTCAAACCACCGCACAGACCACGGTCACTGCTCACCACGATATAACCGACGCGCTTGATTTCACGGTCGATCATGAACGGGTGGCGATATTCCGGGTTGGCGTTGGCCAGATGACCAATAACCTGGCGGATGCGCTCCGCGTAAGGACGGCTAGCAGCCATGCGCATTTGTGCCTTGCGCATTTTGCTGACCGCCACTTTTTCCATGGCGCTGGTAATCTTTTGCGTGCTTTTGATGCTCGCAATCTTACTGCGAATCTCTTTTGCGCCTGCCATGTAACACCTATCAGGTTAGCAAGCGGGAGCCTCGCGGCCCCCGCTGCGGCTTACCAGGTTTGGGTGGCCTTGAACTTCTCGATACCGGCTTTCAGGCCAGCGTCGATTTCGTCATTGAAGTCACCCTTCACGTTGATCTTCGCCATCAAATCGGCGTGATCGCGGTTGAAGTAAGCAATCAGCGCTTGTTCGAAGCTGCCGATCTTGGCGATTTCGACGTCAGTCAGGAACCCACGCTCAGCGGCATACAGCGACAGCGACATGTCAGCGATGGACATCGGCGCGTATTGCTTCTGCTTCATCAGCTCGGTAACGCGCTGACCGTGTTCAAGTTGCTTACGGGTCGCTTCGTCCAGGTCAGAAGCGAACTGGGCGAATGCCGCCAGTTCACGGTACTGAGCCAGAGCGGTACGGATACCACCGGACAGCTTCTTGATGATCTTGGGTGGTTTTCAGGTTGGTCTGGGCGATATCCAGCTGCGCCTGGGCACCGACACCGCGGTCGAACAGTTGTTGCTGGCGCTGCGCATCGGCCTGGG
>NZ_JBNNVU010000216.1:0-1251 GCF_050280705.1 Pseudomonas sp. NPDC089530
GCCTCGTTCCTGCGCAAGGACGGCGGTGTCTGGAGCACCGACAAGGACGGCCTGATTCCGGCCCTGCTGGCCGCGGAAATGACCGCGCGCACCGGTTCCGCATGGCGGCCAAGAAGGCAACTTCCGGCCAGCCAGGTGCTTTGCAGAACGTCGTTGAAGTACTGGTCCAATTCGTCGATGGCAGCGTGAAAGACAGCTTCCATGGCCGCAGCCCAGTGATTGCACCACTGGCACTGACCATCTTCGTCTGGGTGTTCCTGATGAACGCCATCGACCTAATCCCGGTCGACTGGATTCCTCAGTTGGCCATCCTGATCTCCGGCGATCAGCACATTCCTTTCCGTGCCGTATCGACTACCGACCCGAACGCGACCCTGGCCATGGCCTTCTCGGTGTTCGCGCTGATCATTTTCTACAGCATCAAGATCAAGGGCATCGGCGGTTTCATCGGCGAGCTGACCCTGCACCCGTTCGGCAGCAAGAACATCTTCGTTCAGGCGCTGTTGATTCCGGTGAACTTCCTGCTTGAATTCGTGACGCTGATTGCCAAGCCAATCTCCCTGGCACTGCGTCTGTTCGGCAACATGTACGCTGGCGAACTGGTGTTCATCCTGATCGCCGTGATGTTCGGCACGGGCCTGCTGTGGCTCAGCGGCCTGGGCGTGGTGCTGCAGTGGGCGTGGGCTGTATTCCACATCCTGATCATCACCCTGCAAGCGTTTATCTTCATGATGCTGACCATCGTCTACCTGTCGATGGCACACGAAGAGAACCATTAAGACCGGTCTCGACCTGTCTGATGTCCCTCCCGGTCAAACGGGAGGGGGCCCGTCTAGGGCACGATGAAACGATTTGTTTTACCGCTTTAATCTAAAAAACCTAAACCATACGACGTAAAAGTCGGGAGGAAAGATGGAAACTGTAGTTGGTCTAACCGCTATCGCTGTTGCACTGTTGATCGGCCTGGGTGCTCTGGGTACCGCCATTGGTTTCGGCCTGCTGGGCGGCAAGTTCCTGGAAGGCGCTGCGCGTCAGCCAGAAATGGTTCCAATGCTGCAAGTTAAAATGTTCATCGTTGCCGGCCTGCTCGACGCCGTAACCATGATCGGCGTTGGTATCGCTCTGTTCTTCACCTTCGCGAACCCCTTCGTTGGTCAACTCGCTGGCTAATCACTCGAGTTTTCGAGTTGATTGGTCGCTAGCGTTACTGTAATCGCCCTGCGTGCTTAATCGTGTCAGCGCAGGGTTGAC
>NZ_JBNNVU010000217.1:0-1205 GCF_050280705.1 Pseudomonas sp. NPDC089530
GGCCAGGCCGATGCGCCCGCGGCGGCAGCCCCGACCGCGGTCGTTATTTGACATAACTTAGAACTCCAGCCCAGCTTCACGAGCAGCATCAGCCAGCGCCTTCACGCGGCCGTGGTACTTGAAGCCAGAGCGGTCGAAAGCCACCTGCGAGACGCCAGCGGCTTTTGCACGCGTAGCGACCAGCTGGCCAACCTATGTGGCCGCGTCGATGTTGCCAGTGGCGCCATCACGCAGTTCTTTATCCAAAGTCGAGGCGCTTGCCAGGACTTTGTTGCCGTCGGCCGAAATGACCTGGGCGTAGATGTGCTGCGAAGAGCGGAACACGCAGAGACGCACGACTTCGAGTTCGTGCATTTTCAGGCGTGCTTTGCGAGCGCGACGCAGTCGAGTAACTTTTTTTGTCGGTCATTTGCTATGCCCTACTTCTTCTTGGCTTCTTTACGACGGACGACTTCGTCCGCGTAGCGCACACCTTTACCTTTGTAAGGCTCTGGTGGACGGAAGTCGCGGATCTCAGCGGCCACTTGACCTACCAGCTGCTTGTCGATGCCCTTGATCAGGATATCGGTCTGGCTAGGAGTCTCAGCGGTGATGCCTGCTGGCAGCTCGTAGTCCACTGGGTGCGAGAAGCCGAGGGCCAGGTTCAGCACTGTGCCTTTTGCTTGTGCCTTGTAACCAACACCGACCAGCTGGAGCTTACGCTCGAAGCCTTGGCTTACGCCCTGGACCATGTTGTTTACCAACGCACGAGTGGTACCGGCCATTGCACGAGTTTGTTGGTCGCCGTTGCGAGCAGCGAAACGCAGCTCACCAGCTTCCTGAACAATTTCAACGGACGAGTGTACGTTCAGTTCGAGAGTGCCCTTGGCACCCTTCACCGAAAGCTGTTGGCCGGCGAATTTAACTTCAACACCAGCTGGCAGCTTAACGGGGTTCTTAGCGACGCGAGACATGCTTATCCCCCCTTAGAACACAGTGCAAAGAACTTCGCCGCCGACACCGGCAGCGCGCGCAGCACGATCAGTCATCACACCCTTGTTGGTGGAGACGATAGACACGCCGAGACCGCCACGAACTTTTGGCAGATCTTCAACGGACTTGTACTGACGCAGGCCTGGACGGCTAACGCGCTTCACTTCCTCGATGACCGGACGGCCTTCGAAGTATTTCAGCTCGTTGTACAGCAGTGGCTTGGTTTCGGTGCT
>NZ_JBNNVU010000218.1:0-1134 GCF_050280705.1 Pseudomonas sp. NPDC089530
CCTGCGGCCGAGCGATTTCGTTGCCGCGATCGGGGCCTTTGCCGAGCAATACCGCCAGGGCGATCCTGGCGCTTTGCAGCCTTTTCTCGGCGCCAGGGCGACCCGGCGCGCCGTGCAGGTTAACCTTCTCGTCCATCTTGTCGAGCACTTTCAGGTCTTTCAGCACTGGCAGCGCCTGTGCCGCGAACGCTTCGTTGAGCTCGAAGAAGTCGATATCGGCAATCCCCAGGCCCGCACGCTTCAGTGCTTTCTGCGTGGCCGGTACTGGACCATAGCCCATGATCGCCGGGTCCACACCCGCCACGGCCATCGAGCGGATCACGGCCATCGGCTGGATGCCCAGGTCCTGGGCACGCTGCGCCGACATCACGATCATGCACGAAGCACCGTCGGTGATCTGCGACGAAGTACCGGCAGTCACGGTACCGCCCTTCGGATTGAACGCCGGCTTGAGGGTCGCCAGGCTTTCCAGGGTGGTCTCGGGACGAATGGTTTCGTCGTAGTCGAACAGTTTCAGGAAACCGTTCTCGTCGTAACCCTGCATCGGGATGATTTCGTCCTTGAACTTGCCTTCCACGGTCGCCTTGTGGGCGAGCTGGTGGGAGCGCAGGCCGAAGGCATCCTGTTGCTCGCGGGTAATGCCGTGCATCTTGCCGAGCATCTCGGCAGTCAGGCCCATCATGCCCGAGGCTTTCGCCGCGTACAGGGACATGTGCGGGTTCGGATCAACACCGTGCATCATGCTCACGTGGCCCATATGCTCGACGCCACCCACCACGAATACGTCACCATTGCCGGTCATGATCGCCTGGGCGGCGGTGTGCAACGCGCTCATCGACGAGCCGCACAGGCGGCTGACGGTCTGGCCGGCCGAGGTGTGCGGGATCTGGGTCATCAGCGACGCCATGCGCGCGATGTTCCAGCCCTGCTCCAGGGTCTGGTTCACACAGCCCCAGATCACGTCTTCGACTTCCGCCGGATCGACCTTGGCGTTGCGTTCCAGCAATTTGCTGATCAGGTGCGCTGACATGTCTTCAGCGCGGGTATTACGGTGCATGCCGCCCTTGGAACGGCCCATCGGAGTACGACCGAAGTCGACAATCACGACGTCTCTAGGATTCAAGCTCATATATT
>NZ_JBNNVU010000219.1:0-1113 GCF_050280705.1 Pseudomonas sp. NPDC089530
GCCGGTAATTTCCCCCAGGGATTGCTGAGCCTGGCGCAGATCTTCGGCCAACAACTCGCCAGCACCGGCCAGTACATCATGGTCGGCAGCATCGTTCCGGCGGGCGGTCGCCTGCAGGTGCAGTACGCCCTGTTCAATGTCGCGACCGAGCAGCAAGTGCTGACCGGCAGCGTCTCGGGCAGCGTCGACCAACTGCGCGACATGGCTCACTACATTGCTGACCAGTCGTTCGAGAAACTCACCGGCATCAAGGGCGCCTTCTCGACGCGCATGCTGTACGTCACGGCAGAGCGTTTCTCCGAGAAGAACACGCGCTACACCCTGCAACGCTCCGACTATGACGGCGCGCGCGCGGTGACCCTGCTGCAATCCCGCGAGCCGATCCTGTCGCCGCGCTTTGCGCCGGACGGCAAGCGCATCGCCTATGTCTCGTTCGAACAGAAGCGTCCGCGCATCTTCGTTCAGCACATCGACACGGGTCGCCGCGAGCAGATCACCAACTTCGAAGGCCTGAACGGCGCGCCTGCCTGGTCGCCGGATGGCCAGCGCCTGGCGTTCGTGCTGTCCAAGGACGGCAACCCGGACATCTATGTGATGAACCTGGGTTCGCGTCAGATCTCGCGGGTGACTGCGGGTCCTGGCATCAACACCGAACCGTTCTGGGGCAAGGATGGCTCGACCATCTACTTCACCTCGGACCGTGGCGGCAAACCACAGATCTACAAGACCAGCGCCGGTGGTGGCGGTGCGGAGCGGGTAACGTTCGTGGGCAACTACAACGCCAACCCGAAACTGTCTGCGGATGAAAAGACGCTGGTCATGATTCACCGGCAGGATGGCTTCACCAACTTCAAGGTAGCGGCTCAGGATTTGCAGCGCGGCAACGTAAAAATCCTTACAGACAGCACACTTGATGAGTCGCCTACTGTTGCGCCCAACGGCACCATGGTAATCTACGCCACCCGCCAGCAGGGCCGGGGAGTCTTGATGCTCGTGTCCATAAATGGACGCGTGAGGCTCCCGCTTCCTACCGCTCAAGGCGAAGGGTCGGATCGCCGCCCGCTCGTTCCTGCAGAAAAACCGCACACGCCCGCGCAACTTGTAGGAGCGAAG
>NZ_JBNNVU010000220.1:0-1094 GCF_050280705.1 Pseudomonas sp. NPDC089530
TCCGACTGATGACTGAAAACGGTACCTTCGTAATCAACGGTACCGAGCGTGTGATCGTTTCCCAGTTGCACCGTTCTCCTGGCGTATTCTTCGACCACGACCGTGGCAAGACGCACAGCTCCGGTAAGCTGCTGTACTCCGCACGTATCATTCCTTACCGCGGTTCCTGGTTGGACTTCGAGTTCGACCCGAAAGACTGCGTATTCGTGCGTATCGACCGTCGCCGCAAGCTGCCTGCATCGGTGCTGTTGCGCGCGTTGGGTTACACCACTGAAGAAGTGCTGGAAGCTTTCTACACCACCAACGTATTCCACGTGCGCGGCGAAAGCCTGAGCCTGGAGCTGGTGCCTCAGCGCCTGCGTGGTGAAATTGCCGTCCTCGATATCCAGGATGACAAGGGCAAGGTGATTGTCGAGCAGGGTCGTCGTATTACCGCTCGTCACATCAACCAGCTTGAAAAAGCCGGTATCAAGGAACTGGATGTGCCTCTGGACTACGTTCTGGGCCGCACTACCGCCAAGGCCATCGTGCATCCGGCCACCGGCGAAATCCTGGCAGAGTGCAACACCGAGCTGAACACCGAGCTCCTGGCTAAAATTGCCAAGGCCCAGGTCGTACGCATCGAAACTCTGTACACCAACGATATCGATTGCGGTCCGTTCGTTTCCGACACTCTGAAGATCGACTCCACCACTAACCAGCTGGAAGCGTTGGTCGAGATCTATCGAATGATGCGTCCTGGCGAGCCTCCAACCAAGGATGCGGCCGAGACCCTGTTCAACAACCTGTTCTTCAGTCCTGAGCGTTATGACCTGTCTGCGGTCGGCCGGATGAAGTTCAACCGTCGTATCGGTCGTACCGAGATCGAAGGTTCGGGCGTGTTGTGCAAGGAAGACATCGTTGCGGTCCTGAAGACTCTGGTCGACATCCGTAACGGCAAAGGCATCGTCGATGACATCGACCACCTGGGTAACCGTCGTGTTCGCTGCGTAGGCGAAATGGCCGAGCACCAGTTCCGCGTTGGCCTGGTGCGTGTTGAGCGTGCGATCAGGAACATGTCCAGCGCGGACTCGACGACGCGCTGCTGTTCGTCG
>NZ_JBNNVU010000221.1:0-1093 GCF_050280705.1 Pseudomonas sp. NPDC089530
GTGATCTTCTGGTACTTCCTGCTGGGGCCGGTGGCCGCCTTGAGCTATCGCTTGCTGGCGCTGGCCGCCGAGCACACCGAACGACCACGAACGGATCATCTCAGGCGAGGCCAATCCGATACGGATGGCGTCAAACTCTTCGACTTGACCCTGGTTTTTCAGCAAATTCAGTAGGTCTTTCAAGGCCTTTCCTCCTGGCGGAGCAGAGAGCGGGCAATCCTGCCCCGCTCTCGATTCGCGTCACGTGTTATTCGGTTTCCAGATCGATATCGATGCCGAGGGAACGAATTTCTTTGATCAACACGTTGAAGGACTCGGGCATGCCCGGCTCCATACGGTGATCGCCGTCCACGATGTTTTTGTACATCTTGGTCCGACCGTTCACATCGTCCGACTTCACTGTGAGCATTTCTTGCAGAGTGTATGCAGCACCGTATGCTTCCAGTGCCCAGACCTCCATCTCCCCGAAACGCTGACCACCGAACTGCGCCTTACCACCCAGCGGCTGCTGGGTAACCAGGCTGTAAGAACCGGTAGAACGAGCGTGCATCTTGTCGTCTACCAAGTGGTTCAGTTTCAGCATGTACATGTAGCCAACAGTAACCGGGCGCTCGAACTTGTTGCCGGTACGGCCGTCGGTCAGCTGCATCTGGCCGCTTTCTGGCAGGTCCGCCAGTTTCAGCATGGCCTTGATTTCGCTTTCCTTGGCACCGTCGAACACCGGAGTGGCCATCGGTACGCCGCCACGCAGGTTCTTCGCCAGGTCCAGGATTTCCTGATCGGAGAAGCTGTCCAGATCTTCGTTGCGACCACCGATCTGGTTGTAGATCTCGTCCAGGAACTTACGCAGTTCCGCGACCTTGCGCTGCTCTTCGACCATGCGGTTGATCTTCTCACCCAGGCCTTTGGCCGCGAGGCCCAGGTGGGTTTCGAGAATCTGACCAACGTTCATACGCGAAGGTACGCCCAGCGGGTTGAGGACCACGTCGACCGGGGTGCAGCTGCGGGCCGTCGAGGCGCAACGAGCCGTCGGCGGCGTGGTGCAGCACCCCGGCAAAAGGCGCCTCGACCGCGGTGCCCGACGGCACCTGCA
>NZ_JBNNVU010000222.1:0-1070 GCF_050280705.1 Pseudomonas sp. NPDC089530
GCAACGAGATAACACAGCGAACCGGCCCCCGGCCGGCGCTGCAAAAGCTGTTTGCTGTACCGGTAGAACAACTATAAAAAACCGCCGTGGCGTGTGCTGGTCAACCAAGTACATCGTCAACGAGATCCAGGACGTTTACCGTCTGCAAGGCGTGAAGATCAACGACAAGCACATCGAGACCATTCTGCGTCAGATGCTGCGCAAAGTTGAGATCTCCGAGTCCGGCGATTCCAGTTTCATCAAGGGCGACCAGATGGAGCTGACTCACGTACTGGTAGAGAACGAGCGCCTGAACACGGAAGACAAGTTTGTCGCCAAGTTCACCCGCGTTCTGCTGGGTATCACCAAGGCGTCGTTGTCGACCGAATCGTTCATCTCGGCGGCCTCTTTCCAAGAGACCACTCGCGTACTGACCGAAGCGGCGGTAACCGGCAAGCGCGACTACCTGCGCGGCCTGAAAGAAAACGTGGTCGTGGGTCGTCTGATCCCGGCGGGTACCGGTCTGGCGTATCACAGTGAGCGTAAGCGTCGCCGTGATGCCGACAAGCCGCTGCGTGTAAGCGCAAGTGAGGTTGAAGCTGCACTGACCGAAGCGCTGAACTCCAGCGGTAACTGAGGTCTGCAGTAGATTGAGATAAGGCCCTGGCTTTTTCGCTCACGAACCAAGACGATTTTGTCGAGGCTCGCTGATCGGGGAGGCCGGGGCCTTGCCTTGACTGGGGCCAAGATCCTCTTTAGACTCTTGTACCCCTAAATTTGGTGGGGCTTGTGCCCTGCCATTTTGTTTATGTCGAAAGACAACAGTGGAGCTAGTAGATGGCAACTATCAACCAGCTGGTACGTCAGCCGCGTAAGCGTATCGTCGAGAAATCCGACGTACCTGCGCTGCAGAACTGCCCGCAACGTCGTGGCGTGTGCACTCGCGTGTATACCACTACGCCGAAAAAACCTAACTCGGCACTGCGTAAAGTATGCCAAGGCGATCAAGCGCGGCCTGCTCGACCCCAACGTCGAGATCAGCGACCGCGACGTACTGCAATTCATCATGCAGCCGGGGTTTTCCACGGCGG
>NZ_JBNNVU010000223.1:0-1057 GCF_050280705.1 Pseudomonas sp. NPDC089530
CTCGGTGCTGTCGCCGAACATCTCGCCTTGTCCCTTCAGGCGGTAGCGCGCGGTGCTGCTGAACAGATGGCGCTCCAGGGACGACAGCGCCCAGGTACAGCTCTTTAGCGATATCAGTGCACGATTCAACCAGGATCTTGGTGACAGGCTGACCATTGGCGTCAGTCTGGTAAGTCACCAGACGCTTGCCCAACCACTGTTGAGCGAATGCTTTAGCGTCTTCTTTGTTGCGAACCAGCTTGACGCCGCCCGCTTTGCCGCGACCACCGGCGTGAACCTGGGCTTTGACAACCCACTCGGAGCCGCCGATCTTGTCGCAAGCTTCTGCTGCTTCTTCCGGGGTGTCTACCGCGTAGCCTTTGGATACTGGCAGGCCGTACTCAGCGAACAGCTGCTTACCCTGATACTCGTGAAGATTCATGCTTTTTACCGTCTTCGTTAGGTACTGCGCATTCGGCGCTGCGCTCTTGATGAGTGCCGCGCCACCTGTGACCGCTCCTCACCGGACTCCCCTGCCCCGAAGCCTGAACTCCGGTTGAGGTATCCCGTGAGGTCGAGTCCAGCGGACGTTCCGCGGTGAGTCTTGCTCGCAAGGCTCACGACGGGCAATCCGCCGTGGTTTCTTATTGTCTTAACGCTTTTTGCGGTTGGCGATGTGGATGGCGCCGCCATTCACTGCCAGTGCTGCTTCGTGCAGGGCTTCGGACAGGGTCGGATGGGAGAAGACCATCATGCCCAGATCTTCGGCGCTGGTGCCGAATTCCATGCCGATTGCACCTTGCTGAACCAGTTCTGCCGCGCTTGGGCCGATCACGTGGACGCCCAGTACACGGTCAGTCTTGGCATCAGCGATGACTTTCACGAAACCGCCGGTGTCGTTGGCTGCCATGGCACGGCCGCTGGCTGCGAACGGGAAGGTGCCGACGTTAACTTCAACGCCTTCAGCTTTCAAGGCCTGCTCGGTTTTACCGACCCATGCGATTTCCGGGCCCCATGCGCTGGTCAAGGCCACGCCGGTCTGGAACGACCCGCTGGACTTCGTCGCCGCCCCCGAGCA
>NZ_JBNNVU010000224.1:0-1053 GCF_050280705.1 Pseudomonas sp. NPDC089530
CAGGGAGAGGTTCTGACCTACTCCGAGAGCGGTGTCGTGGTTGAACGCTCGAACTATCTGGACGATCTCCTCGAGGGCTGGCAGACCACCGCCTCCACCAACAAGACCCTGAAGGTCGAAGCGCCGGCTGCACGCAGCGCGGGTATCAAGGTCAAGTCGGTCGCTGAACTGGTCGAGAAACTGAAAAACGAAGCGAAGGTAATCTGACTATGACTATCTTGGTAATCGCTGAACACGACAACAAGGCGCTGGCTCCGGCCACCCTGAACACCGTGGCCGCAGCCGCGAAAATTGGTGGCGACATCCACGTCCTGGTAGCCGGTCAAGGCGTTGGCGCCGTGGCTGAAGCCGCTGCGAAAATCGCTGGCGTGGCCAAGGTGCTGGTAGCCGACAACGCTGCCTACGCGCACCAGTTGCCGGAAAACGTTGCACCGCTGGTTGCCGAGCTGGGCAAGGGCTACAGCCACATCCTGGCCGCCGCCACGTCCAACGGCAAAAACATCCTGCCGCGGGTTGCCGCGCAGCTGGACGTCGACCAGATCTCCGAGATCATCTCGGTAGAAAGCGCCGACACCTTCAAGCGTCCGATCTATGCCGGTAACGCCATCGCTACCGTGCAATCGAACGCTGCGGTGAAAGTCATCACCGTGCGCGCCACCGGCTTCGACGCTGTTGCCGCCGAAGGCGGTTCGGCTGCCGTTGAAGCTGTGGCTGCCGCTCACGATGCCGGCAAGTCGAGCTTTGTCGGCGAAGAGCTGGCCAAGTCCGATCGCCCTGAACTGACCGCTGCCAAGATCGTCGTTTCCGGCGGCCGCGGCATGCAGAACGGCGACAACTTCAAGCACCTGTACGCCCTGGCCGACAAGCTGGGCGCTGCCGTGGGCGCTTCCCGCGCCGCGGTCGACGCCGGTTTCGTACCGAACGACATGCAGGTCGGCCAGACCGGCAAGATCGTCGCGCCACAGCTGTACATCGCCGTGGGCGACTCAATAAAATAATTAACTGCAAACGGCCGATTACTTCGGACGCTTGGTACCGTACTTCGAACGACCT
>NZ_JBNNVU010000225.1:0-1006 GCF_050280705.1 Pseudomonas sp. NPDC089530
GCACCGGCGACATCCAGCGCATGCACAAGCTGCGTCTGCTGGGCGAAGGCCAGGTACCGTTCTACAACGGTTGCAACCCGCTGGCCCTGGAGGCGCTCCAGGTAATGCATGGCGATTTCCTCGGCCTGGCGCTTGGGCATCTTGCGTACCCACATCGGCGCCAGGGTGCAGTTCTGCAGGATGGTCAGGTGCGGAAACAGGTTGAAGTGCTGGAACACCATGCCGACTTCGCGGCGGATCGCTTCGATCTGCTTGAGGTCGTTGGTCAGCTCCACGCCATCCACCACGATACGGCCCTGCTGGTGTTCCTCCAGGCGGTTCAGACAGCGGATGGTGGTGGACTTGCCCGAGCCCGAAGGCCCGCACAGGACGATGCGCTCGCCCTGGGTGACATTGAGGTTGATGTCCTTGAGCACGTGGAACTGGCCGTACCACTTGTTCACGCCCTGCATCTGAATAATGCCTTCAGGGCCCACAGGCTTTTTGATTGCTTCGCTCATTTACAGAGAACTCCTAACGCTTGTGGCCAGTGTCCAACCTACGCTCCAGATGCATGGAGTAGCGGGACATACCAAAACAGAAAATCCAGAACACCAGGGCCGCGAAGACATAACCTTCGGTGGCCATGCCCAACCATTTCGGGTCGGCGGCGGCTTGTTTCACGCTGTTGAGCAGGTCGAACAGGCCGATGATGATCACCAGGCTCGTGTCCTTGAACAGGGCGATGAAGGTGTTGACGATGCCGGGGATCACCAGCTTCAGGGCTTGCGGCAGGATCACCAGGCCCATGCTGCGCCAGTAGCCCAGGCCCATGGCCGCGGCTGCCTCATATTGGCCTTTGGGAATGGCCTGCAGGCCGCCGCGCACCACTTCGGCGACATAGGCCGACTGGAACAGGATCACGCCGATCAACGCCCGTAGCAGCTTGTCGAAGTTCATGCCCTCGGGCAGGAACAGCGGCAGCATCACCGAGGACATGAACAGCACCGTGATCAGCGGCACGCCG
>NZ_JBNNVU010000226.1:0-1000 GCF_050280705.1 Pseudomonas sp. NPDC089530
GTCCGAGCCCTGACCGGTGCCAGCGGGCCGATCCGCGCCGAGGGCAAGATCGTCCACCTGGGCCGCTCCACCGCCCTGGCCCTGGAACTCTTCCGGATCGATCCCGGACATACGCAGCACATTCGGGTGAACCATGCCGCAGCCCATGACTTCCAGCCAACCGGTCTGCTTGCAGACCCGGCAGCCTTTACCGCTGCACATCACACACTCCATGTCGACTTCGGCGGAGGGTTCGGTGAACGGGAAGTACGAAGGACGGAAACGCACGGCCAGTTCTTTTTCGAAGAACACGCGCAGAAACTCTTCGATGGTCCCTTTGAGGTCGGCGAAATTGATGTCGCGATCGACCAGCAGGCCTTCGACCTGATGGAACATCGGCGAGTGGGTGATATCGGAGTCGCTACGATACACACGGCCTGGGCAGACAATGCGGATCGGCGGCTGCTGCGATTCCATGGTGCGGACCTGTACCGGCGAGGTATGGGTGCGCAACAACATGTTCGCATTGAAATAGAAGGTGTCATGCATCGAACGGGCCGGGTGATGGCCTGGGATGTTGAGCGCCTCGAAGTTGTGGTAGTCGTCTTCGACCTCAGGGCCTTCGGCGATGCCGTAGCCGATATGGGTGAAGAACTGTTCAATACGTTCCAGAGTCCGGGTCACCGGATGCAGACCGCCGGAAATCTGGCCGCGGCCAGGCAGGGTCACATCAATGGACTCGGCGGACAATTTGGCGGCCAGCTCGGCTTCTTCAAACAGAGCCTTACGCGTATTGAGAGCCTCTGTGACACGCTCCTTGGCAACATTGATCAGGGCGCCGACCTGTGGACGCTCCTCTGCCGGCAAATTCCCCAGGGTCTTCATCACCTGAGTCAATTCACCTTTCTTGCCAAGGTAGTGAACCCGGTTTCAGCGGCCGGTGTCGTTACCGGCGGGTTAACAAATCCGGCGTGGCCGGTTGCGGCTCGACGAGCGAGACGCGGAAGTCTGTCTGGTGTCG